>JAICEW010000006.1 GCA_025923995.1 Vicinamibacteria bacterium
AGATTCATCAAGGTAGTTTGCGCACGCGCCGAATCCCGCGGCGATGAGCCCAAAGCCGATCTCCGCAAAGCCGACAATCATGGCCCAGTGCTCCGAGGCCGTGGGCGTCAGGTCGCCGCGCTTTCCCAGCACGGCAGCAGCCAGTAGCACGATGGCCCAGAACGGCACATGGATGCCCACCTGAAAGGCCTTCTTGATGCGTGAATTGTGTGCGCGCGAGTCCGACTCATCTTTCGACATAGCTTCAATCCTCATCCGGAGTCCAGTCGTCGATGAATAGCTCGGGCACGGCCACGCCAAACAGCTTCGCCATGCGCAACGCGAGTGGCAGACTGGGGTCGTACTTGTCAGTTTCGACCGCGTTGATGGTCTGGCGGGAAACGCCTAGCCGCCGGGCCAGTTCACCTTGGCTCCAACCTCGTCCCTCGCGAACTTCCTTCAAGCGGCTTCTCAAGTGCGCTCCCTGCCTGTAAAGAGTACTTTACAGGCGGATGGATCGCCCTGTCAAGAACTCTTGTCACCAGAACGCCGGAAGAGAGGAGCGATTAGAGCTTCGGATTCGGTGCTTGATGTCGGCTAACTCTGCGTTGCAGCGACGAGGCGTGGCTAGAATGAAGCCTCGCCGCTGAACTCAGTGTTGGGCGGCCAGGGGGGCGCATGGATGAGTGGATGCGGTGGCGAGACGGACTGCGCCATCGCTTCCGCCTCAAGAGTGCACGAAGCGTCCGGTACGAGTTCCGGAAGCAGACCTGCGGCCCGTCCTCATTCGCCACGGTCGACCTCGCCTATGAACCCAGCTCCATCTTCAGTTTCGAACGAATCTGTGGGTGGCCGCCTCACCTACCCGCTTCGGATACGAAAGAGTTCGATGCGGCCATGGCGTGTGGTGTCCACGACGCTCTTGGGCCGACAGGCGGCTCTCCCTACGACGCACTCGGGGTCGCGGTAAAGTGCATCGCGGTTGAACAAGATGATGTAGGCAGCAGCCAGGTCGCGTTCTACATGGCCGCTTGGCATGCGACTCGAACGCTGAGGGAGACCGCAGAGTGGGAGCTCGTCGAGCGGGTATGACTGGCGGGACCTCGCAGGACAGGAGACGACAATCGATGCTGAGCAGACGTGACTTGATGTGGGGCGCGGCGACAAGTATCGGCGCGATGACCGTCATTTCGTCGGAGACCGTGGAGGCGGCACCGGAGCCGACGATGAGCCTCAACGTGATCTATCCGAACCACGATGGTGCGCGGTTCGACACGAGCTACTATCGGTCCACCCACATCCCACTGGCAATGAAGGTCATGAAAGCCGCTAGCGTGGTCCTGATCGAGGGCATGCCGATGGGTAGCTCTCCTGCGCCGTATGCGATGATTGCTCATTTCCAGTTTGCTTCGGCCGAGGCCGTCAACATTGCCCTGGCCAATCCAGCGATGGCCGAAGTCCGGACCGATGTCGCCCAGTTCACCGACATCAAGCCGACGGTCATGCTGGGCAAGTCGCTGTAGCGTCGCTCGTCCGTTGCGTGGCCGCAGCCTGCGGGATCGCCGGCTGGGGGACAGTCTGACAGGCCGGATCACACCAGCTGCAGCGAACGAAGCCGGCGCAAGGGATGGTGCCCCGCCGCTGATCTGGGCGTGAGACGGACCCTAGGCGGTGCAATGCCTAGCGGCGGGGAACCGGCAATCACGGATCATCCATATGGCCAAGAACAAGACCAGGCCCACCGACGCCAGCGTCGCGGACTACATCACCTCGAGAGCCAGCGCGCAGCAACGCGCCGACTGCCGGGAGCTGATGGCTCTGTTCAAGAAGATCACCCGGCACTCACCAAGGATGTGGGGACCCAGCATCGTCGGTTACGGCTCCGAGAGGTACACCTACGAGAGTGGACGAACCGGGGAAGCCCCTTTGGCGGCCTTTGCCATCCGTGGCCGAGAGCTGGTGGTCTACCTGTCGGTTGAGGGAGAGAAGCAACGGTTCTTGCTGTCCAGGCTTGGAAAGCACACGATGGGCAAGGTCTGCCTGTACTTCAAGCAGCTTGCCGATATCGACAAGTCAGTGCTCGAAAGACTTGTCGTCGGTTCGATCGCGGAGGTCAGGCAGCGCTATGGGCAGGACGACGGCGCCTGACAGCTTCGCTCAAGCAGACGCTGTGAGCCGCGCTCCAAGGACGGGGGACTCCGCACGGGCCGAACGATGGGTCAAAGAAGCGTGAACTGGTGGATCAACGCCCTGCTCCCGTCGATCATCTGGCTGGGTGGAGCATGGCTCTACGCGTACCTGAAGACGCCGGCCGGCGCCAGCGTCCTGCAAGTGCGTACCGATGCACCGGGATGGCTTGGCGCGGGGCTGCTCGGAGCGGGACTTGCGTTGCACTGCTGGAGCGTCGTGGTCCTGGCACGCCATCTCTCGGAGGGGGGCCAGACGGCGACACTCGCCGTGAGGGGGCCGTTCCGACTCATGCGGAACCCGATCTACCTGGCAGGCATCACCCTTCTTGCGGCCATCGGGCTACTGTACGGGCCGGTGCAGACCGTCGACCTCGCCGTGCCCATCGCGTTGTTCGTCTATTTCCACCTGGCTGTCGTTCGCGTCGAGGAGCCTGCACTTCGCAGCCAGTTTGGCCCAAGCTACGACGCCTACTGCCGGCGCGTGCCCCGGTGGTTGCCGCGATTGGCACCAGGCGCCGGGGCCCTCCCACAAGGCGATGCCAGTTGACGACGCGGCCAGCGCGCTAGGCGCCAACAGATGACGCGTCGCGAGGCCTGGCACCGCGGTGTCGTAACACTGTCGTACCATCGCCGGGTCGCTTTCGCACTGCAGCCGTAGCACTTTCCTCCTGCGTGAGGACATTGGACCCGTGTCACCCACAACCGGTCGAGAGAGTCGATGAAGGTCAACGCCGAACGGATCGCCAGGCTCCGCAAGGAGCGATCCTGGTCTCAAGACGAGCTGGCCACCGCCTCGGGATTGAACCTGCGGACGATCCAGCGCATCGAGAAGGACGGGGCCGCATCGCTCCAATCGAGAAAGGCCCTGGCCGCGGCGCTCGATGTCGACACTCGAGACCTCGACAAGGAGGAAGGGTCCATGAAGTGCTCCGTGTGCGGCTCGAACGAGATCTACGAGTACGAGAAGTACTTTCAGTGGCCTGGCGTCACCGGGGGCGAAACGTTGCTGCCGGGGTTGGGCAGCTTCTTCGCCCTGGCGAAGGTTTGCCCATCCGTATGTCTCGGTTGTGGCAACGTGCGAATCGTCGCGTCCGAGGAAGCCAGGGAGAAGCTCAAGGCTTCAAAGCACTGGCGGTTGGCGGCCTCCTAGCCGGCCGGCCGCGCCTCCATCATCACCGCCGCGCCGCGCGCGCAGGCGGACTCGAGCCACGCGAAGGGCGTCCCGGCCAGGACCAGGCCGAGGTAGGCCAGGCTGCCCAGCCAGCCGTGCCGGCCGCGCGCGGCGCGGGCCGGCGGGTAGAGCGAGGGCGCGAGGCTGTTCGCGAGCGTCGTGGGGTTGTCGCGCAGGGAAGCGTGCGTCAGGCGCAGGACCTGGAAGCCGTGCTGCTCGAGCGTGTGGCGCAGCGTCGCGGTCGTGTAGTGGACGAGGTGGCGCGGCGGGTCGTAGCCGGCCCAGTGCGCGCGCAGCAGGGTGCGCTGCCAGCAGTCGGCGTTGGGCACCTGGACGACCAGCCGTCCATCGGGCGCGAGCAGGCGCCTCACGGCGACCAGGGACGGACGCGCGGGGCTGACGTGCTCCAGGTAGTGGAACATGGTGACCGCGGAGAAGGCGCCCGGCGCGAACGGAGCCGCCTCCAGCCCGCCGCGGACGGCCGCGAACCCGCGTGCGCGCACGGCGCGCACGGCCTCGAGCGACCAGTCGAGCCCGACCGCCGGCTGGGCGCCCAGCGCCGAGAGGAACGAGCCGTCCCCGCAGCCGACGTCGAGCAGCCCGCGCCACGTGCCTCGCTCCCGCTGCCCCTCGACCACGGCCCGCACGAAGCCGACGTGGTCGCGCAGGACGAAGCGCCGGTACGCCTCCGTGGCGCGGGCGAGACGCCCTTCGGACGCACCCGCATCGGGTGGGCCGACCCAGTAGCCCGAGGGATAGAAGGACGCGATCTCCTCGCGGGAGAGCGGCGGCGCCTGGAACTCGAGCGTGCATCCGGCGCAGCGGATCACCTCGAACCGCCGCGACGTGGTCGCGAACAGGCGGTCGCCCACCTCCCACAGCCGCCGCCCCTCGTCCTGGCCGCATCCCGGGCATCGCATCGGCCCGCACATTCTATTTGCCGCGAGACCTGCGGAGGCAGCCTCGATCGCTATCATCGGAACGTTGACCTGCCCGCTCGTCTCCGCCGTGATCGTGAACCGTGACGGTGGAGATCTCCTCGCCGAGGCACTCGATTCGCTCTTCGCGCAGAGCTGGACGTGCCTCGAGGTGATCCTGGTCGACAACGCCTCCCTCGACGGATCCGCCGAAGCGGCCGCGCGGCGCCACGGAGGGCGCCTGCGGGTCATCCGCAACCGGGACAACGAGGGCTTCGCGCGCGGGAACAACCAGGCCATGGAGGTGGCGTCGGGCGAGTGGATCGTCCTCCTCAACAACGACGCGGTGCTGGCTCCCGACGCGATCGAGGAGGCCATGCGCTCCGCGGCGGACCGGCCCGACGTCGGGATGCTCGCGTTCCGCGTGCTCGTCTACGACAAGCCGCACCTGTTCGACTCCACGGGCCTGCTGCTCTATCCGGACGGCGTCTGCCGTCCGCGCGGCTGGGAGGAGAAGGACCTCGGCCAGTACGACCGCGCCGACGAGGTGCTGGCGCCCTCGGGCTCCGCCTGCGCCTGGAGGCGGTCGATGCTGGACGCGGTCGGCCGCTTCGACGAGAGCTACTTCGCGTACCTCGAGGACCTGGACCTGGGCATGCGCGGCCAGCTCGCGGGCTGGAAGTGCCTGTACGTGCCGACGGCCGTCGCCCGCCACGCGAAGTCGATGAACTCCGGCAACCACTCGAAGTTCAAGGCCTACCACGTCGAGCGCAACCGCATCTACAACGCCGTGAAGCTGCTGCCGGGCTTCATGCTGCTGGTGAGCCCGCTCTTCACGCTCAACCGCTACCTGCTGCAGTTCTACGCCGCGCGCACCCGCCGCGGCCTGCCCTCCCGCTTCGTGAAGGACTACTCCTGGCTCGGCCTGCTGGGGGTGCTGGCCCGCGCCTACGCCACCGCGCTCGTGAACCTGCCGCGGATGCTCCGGCGACGGCGCGCCATCGCGCGCACGCGGACCATCAGCGTGGACGAGTGGTACCGGCTCATCAGCCGGTTCAAGCTCGACGCCATCGAGCTGGCGCTCAAGTACTGACCTCTACGGCAGGCGGTAGATGGCCGAGACCTTCACGCGCCACTCGCGCGAGTTGGCGCGCCCGGTCGCGTCCGGCGGGCGCGGCCCCGCGAGCATGCGCTCGACGCTGAGCGGCGCGGTCCCGTCGAACGCGGCCCAGCGCAGCTGCACGGCGGCGTCGAGCTTGAACGCGTTCGTGTTGTAGCCGGTGCCGATCGACGCCAGGTGGTAGTCGATCGGGTCGCGCACGATCGGGTCCATGCCGCCCTGCGGCTCCCAGCCGAAGCCCAGCCGCAGCGGGATCACGGACCCGTCGAGGACGAAGAGGTGCTCCGCGCCCAGGTTGAAGGAGACGGTGTCGCGCGTGGTCGTGATCTCGACCGGCTCGCCGTCGAGGAAGTTGAACGGGCCGTCGACTCCGGGGACGCGGTCGATGACCGCGTCGGTCCAGTCGTCGTAGGTGATGCTGGCCGCGATCGTCCAGCGGCTCGGCAACCGGCCCGCGGCGCCGACGCCGAACGAGCGCGGGAAGCGGAACCGCGCGTCGCGGATGTCGACGGTGCCCTCGGGCGCCTCCGACGAGCGCCGATAGCCCTTCGTCTGGTACGAGGCCCAGAACGGCCAGTGATGGACGAGCCCCGCGCTCCAGGAGGGGTACGTGACGAGCAGGCCCAGCGCGGCGTTGGTCCCGCGCACCTTGTCCTCGGAGTGCGCGCTGAAGAAGGCCGTCTCCCCGTCGGGGCCCGGCTGCTCGACCAGCGAGACCTGCTCGCTCCAATCGCCGCGCCAGAAGTTCACGCTGGTGCCCAGCGCGAGGTGGCCCGTCAGCTTGACGGCGCCCGCCAGCGACAGGACGTTGATGCCGCCGTCGAGCTGGTCGAGCCGGTCGATCGCGACGGGCGGGGCCGACTCGTCCAGGAGCGCGACGCGCCGCGTGGTGCCGCCGATCCGGCCCGAGAGCTGGTAGAGGCGCTGCCAGCCGCCCTGCACCGTGATCGGCTTGCCTGCGATCTCGAAGGGGAGCGCGGCGCTCGCGAAGTCGATCGAGCCGCTGGTGTCGCCCGCGCCGTGCGACGTGAACGCGAAGCGGTCGTCGGTCGAGCGCAGCGCGGAGAACTGGAGGTGCCGGTCGCTGACGCCGTAGACGAGCGAGAACTCGGTCTGGCGGAGCTGCGCCAGGCCCGCGGGGTTCCAGGAGGCGGCCGTCCCGTCGTCCGAGACGGCGATGAAGGCGTTGCCCATGCCGGCCGCGCGCGCGCCGGAGCCGGCGCGGTTGAGCGAGATGTCGCTCTGGGCGAACGCGACCGCGCTCCCGGCCAGCCAGGTGCCGAGCGCGGCCAGGGCCGCCGCCCGGGGCCTGAGGAACATGGCCCAGTATAGACGCGCGCGCCGTCAGGCCGCGTTCAGGTAGTCGCGCAGGGCGCGCACCAGGTCCTCGGCCGTGGCGAACCGCTCGGACGGCGCCTTCGCGAGCAGGCGCAGCACCAGGCGCTCCAGCTCCGGTGGCACGTCCGGGCGCAGCGTGGACGGACGCGGCGGCGGCTGGGTCAGGTGCATCCGGAGCACGGCGAACGGCGTGTCGCCGGCGAAGGGCCGCCGGCCGGTGAGGGTCTCGTAGAACGTGACGCCCAGCGAGTAGAGGTCGCTGCGCGCGTCGGTCTCGCCGCCCTCGATCGCCTCGGGCGCGATGTAGTCGGGGCTCCCCAGGAACGCGCCGGTGACGGTGAGGCCCTCGAACCGCCGCGCGCGCGCGATGCCGAAGTCCATCACCTTCACGTCGCCGTCCGAGAGGAGCATCACGTTGGAGGGCTTGAGGTCGCGGTGCACGACGCCCTTGGAGTGCGCGTAGTCGAGCGCCTCCGCGATCTGGACGATCACCTGCGCGGCCTCCTCGGGCGGGAGCGGGCCGTGCCGCTCGAGGCGCGCCTGCAGGGTCTCCCCCGGCAGCAGCTCCATCGCGATGAACGGCACGCCCTCCACCTCGCCGTGGTCCAGGATGCGGATGACGTTCGGGTGGTGCAGCGTGTGGCCGATGTCGGCCTCGCGCACGAAGCGGTCCAGGAACTCGCGCTCCTCCAGGAACGCGTAGAGCGGCCGCTTGAGCGCGCACACCTCGCCGTCGCGCTCCGCCTTCCACACCGAGGCCATCCCGCCGCGGCCCAGCGGCTCGAGCAGCACGTAGTCGCCGAAGAGCTCGCGTCCGGCGTCGTCCCGCCGCACGCCCGGGCTGCCCATTCCTGCGGGCGTGCTGCGCGCGCCCGGCGTCACGTGAGGCGGACGCGGCGTCGGCGTGAGGCCCACGGGCACGGGCGGGCGCGCCGCGCCCAGACGGCGCCAGGCCCAGAGCGTCAGGAGCAGGAAGACGAGCGCGACCGCGCCGTAGGCGATCGGCCGGCGATCGGCCGGTGCGACCGGAGCCAGCCGGCGCCGGAAAGCGCTGCGACCTTCCGGCGGGAGGTCCACCTCATCGACCACTTCCTCGTGGCCCGCAAGAGCCAGGCGCACGCGGTGACGCCCGGGCGCCAGGCCGCTGCGCACCAGCCGCCCCCACTCCAGGTCCGTCGTGCCCGCCAGCTCGTCGTCGATGTAGACGCTGGCCCCGACGGGCTGCGACACGATCTCCAGGGTGGCGGTCACGGACGCCTCCGGGGTCGCGACGGGAGGAGGGGCGTGCGCGTCCATCGTGGTGGGCGGCGCCTGCCGGACGGGCGGCGCGGGCGCGAGCCCGGGGGGCGCGGTCGCCGCGGGGAGCGAGACGGACGGCGGGGCGGGAAGGGTGGTGACCGCCTGTGTCGTCGGCGGCGGCGCCACGGCGATCGACGACGCGGGAACGGACGGCGGCGCGGCCGTCGGCGCCGGCTTCGGGGTGAGGTCCTCGAGGCGGGCCCACAGACGCTGGCGCTGGTCCGCCGGCTCGCGGGCCCACTTCTCCGAGCGCTCGAGCGCGGAGCGCGCCCGCGACGCGTCGCGCAGCGCCAGGCTGGCCTCGGCCAGCCGCAGGTACGGCGAGTAGTCCCGCTCGACGTTGGTGCCGTACGTGACGACGTTGCGTCCCGGCTCCGGCCGCTGGGCGATCGCGCGCTCCAGCAGCGTGACCGCGGCCTCGGGCCGTCCCTGGGCGAGGGCGCGGACCCCGCGGCGGTAGGCCTCGTACCACTCCTCCGCGGCCGCGACGCTCGCGAAGACGGCGAGCGACGCGATCGCGAGCGCCAGGCGCGATCTCGTCACGGGGCGAACACTAGGTCCCCCCTGCGCCAAAGGCAAACGTGCCCCCCGGCTTGGACGGGCGCCTCCCTCCTGCTATCGTCCGACCACCCATGCGGCCGCATCGCGCCCACCCGTGGCACGGCGTCTCGATCGGCCCGGACGCGCCGCACTCCTGCACCGTCTACGTCGAGATCGTGCCCACCGACACGGTGAAGTACGAGATCGACAAGGAGACCGGCCTGCTGCGGATGGACCGCCCGCAGCAGTACTCGAACGTGTGCCCCAGCCTGTACGGCTTCATCCCGCAGACGCTGTGCGCGGACCGCGTCGCGGCGATCTGCATGGAGCGGACCGGCCGCCGCGGCATCGTGGGCGACGCGGACCCGATGGACATCTGCGTGCTGGCCGAGCGCTCGATCTCGCACGGCGACGTGCTGGTCGAAGCGGTTCCCATCGGCGGCCTGCGCATGCTCGACGGCAACGAGGCCGACGACAAGATCGTGGCCGTGCTCAGGGACGACGCGGGCTACGGCGCCTACCGCGACATCGCCGCGGTGCCGCGCGCGCTGCTCGACCGCCTGCGCCACTACTTCCTCACCTACAAGCAGGCGCCCGACCGGCTGACGACGGTGGTCGAGATCACGGACATCTACGGCCGCGACGAGGCGCACGAGCTGATCGTGCGCAGCCAGGAGGACTACCGGGCGGCGTTCCCGTCCGCCTGAGTCGCGAGCACGGCGTCCGCCAGACGGGCCGCGGCTCCCGCCTCGAGGCCCAGGTACAGCACGGGCTCGATCAGCTCCAGCTCCATGAGCACGAACGCGCCGTCGCGCACGATGCCGTCCACGCGGGCATAGGTCGAGCGCCCCGGAGCGGCGGCCAGCACCGCCGCCGCGTCCGCCACCACGCGTGCGCCGGGATCGCCGACGGCCGCGCGCCCTCCGTACTCCTCCTGGACGCGGAACTCGCCGGCCGCCCCGCGCTTCAGCACGGCGTGCGAGAGGGCGCCGGAGATGAAGACGAGCGACCACTCCCCCGCCTCGAGGATCTCGGGCGCCAGCGGCTGCACCAGCGCGTCGCCCTCCTCCACGATCCCGTCGAGGTCGCCCTGCCGCGACGTGGCGTCGCTCCCCGAGACCCGGAACGTGCGATGGGCCGAGGCCGAGACGGCCGGCTTCACGACCGCGTCCGTCCAGCCGCGCCGCTCCAGCAGCGCGGCCAGCGGCGTCGGCGCACGGCGCGGCACGCGCACGGTCTCGATGACGGAGCAGCCGGCCGCCGCCAGCTCGTCCAGGTACGACTTGTGGAGGTTCCAGCGCACGAGCCCCGCCGGGTTCACGAGCGCGCTGCCCTCGCGGGCCCTCGCGTCGAGCCATTCCGCGAACTCGGCCGGGCGCAGGTGGTAGTCCCACACGGAGCGCAGCACGGCGCGGTCGAGCGACTGCCAGTCGACGTCCGGCGCGTCCCAGATGACGGGCGACACGAGCGCACCCCGCGCGCGCAGCGCGTCGGCCAGCAGCCGGTCGTCGGGGGTGAGGTCGGGAATCCGCGCGCAGGTGACGAGGGCGACGTGGGGACGTGGGCTCAGGGCACTCCTCCGGAGCGCGAAGCCTAACGCACGAAGGCCCGGACGACCGTCTCGCCGCGAGACGGTCGACGTCTCGGACAGAGACGGGACGGGCACGAACGAGACGTTGACCGCGCACGCGCGGGGGCGCTAGCCTGCCGGCTGGATGCCCGAGTCACCGCCGAACCCTTCGGGGCCGCGCCTCCCCTGGCATGTGGTGTACTACCTGCTGGCCGCCTTCAACATCCTCACCGTCTCGGCGTCGCTCTACCTGAACCTGCGGATCACGGACATGTACGTGAACGCGGTCGCGTCCAACCACGACTGGGCGCAGCTGCTGGCGGACGCCACCGCGCTCGAGGACCTGACGGGCACGATCAACTCCGCCGGCAACGACATCTTCGAGTCGGGCGACCCCGACGGCGAGGCGCGACGCCTCGAGCGCGCGCTGGCGGGCTCGCGCGAGCGGTTGAAGGCGCTCAGCAACGACCTGCTGGCGACGCTCGGCGCGGAGCAGGCCCCCGGCGTGCTGGTCCACCTGCGTGAGGTGGAGCGCCGCACCGGCGTCATGACCGACCAGGCACGCGAAGTGCTCTCGCTCTACCGGCAGGGGCGCCGCGACGACGCGGCGCGCCGCATGGCGTCCATGGACCGCGAGTACGGCCGGCTGCTGACCGCGCTGCGCGACCTGCGGGTCCGCCTCGCGGAGGCGCGCTCGCCGCGGCCGGTGGCGGTGGTCGACCCCGCGACGCGCGAGCACATGCCGGCGACGGCGCGCTGGGAGCGCTTCCAGCGCCAGACGCAGACCGCGGCGGAGCTGCAGCGCTGGGAGATCCTGCTGGGCGTCCTGATCGTGCTGATGGTGGCGGCGGCGGTGGTGTACGGGCGGAAGACCGCGGCGTTCATGAAGCAGGACGCGGCCGACAAGGCCCGCTACATCGAGGAGCTGCGCGAGGCGCGCGAGGGGCTGGAGAAGCGCGTCTCGGACCGCACGCAGGAGCTGCGCGCGTCGGAGACGCTGCTGCGCCGCGCGGCGGAGGACTGGCGGCAGACGTTCGAGGCCATCGAGTCGCCGGTGCTGCTGACGGACCGCTCGGGCCGCGTGCTGCGCGCCAACCCCGCGGCTGCCGCCGAGGCGAGCGCGTTCCCCGCGGAGCTCGTCGGCCGTCCGGTGGACGACCGGCCGGGAGAGCCCTGGACGGCGGCGGGCGCGCTGGTGCCAGGCCTGGAGACCGGAGCCGGCGCGTCCACCCAGGTGCGCGATGCGCGCAGCGGCCGTGTGTGGGACGTCTCCGCCAACCCGATCGGCACGGCGGACGGCGCGGACGCGCGCGCGGTCGTGGTGGCCCGCGACATCACGCGCACGGTCGAGCTGCAGGAGGCGGTGCGGCGCGAGGAGAAGCTGGCCGCGATGGGCTCGCTGGTCGCGGGCGTGGCGCACGAGGTGCGCAACCCGCTCTTCGGCATCGCGGGGACGGTCGACGTGCTGGAGGCGCGCTTCGCCGACAACGAGGCGTTCCAGAAGTACCTCACCGTCATCCGCCGCGACGTCGGGCGGCTGCAGGGCCTCATGCGCGACCTGCTCGAGTTCGGCAAGCCGGGCGACCTGGAGCGGACCTCGGTGGGCCTCGAGACCATCCTCCAGGAGGCCGTCCGGGCCTGCGAGCCGGTGGCAGCCGATTTGCTTGTGCGGCAGGACGTGCCGACCGGACTGCCCGCCATCTACGCCGACCGACAGCGCGTGGTCCAGGTGTTCCAGAACCTGGTCCAGAACGCCATCCAGCATTCGCCGCCGGGGGCGCGCGTCAGCATCGAGGCCGGGTCGGTGCCGGAGGGCCGCGCGGTCTGGTGCGCCGTGCGCGACGCCGGGCCGGGCTTCGCCCCCGAGGACCTGCGGCGGCTGTTCGAGCCGTTCTACACGCGCCGCCACGGCGGCACCGGGCTGGGCCTGTCGATCGCCCAGCGCATCGTGGAGCAGCACGGGGGGCGCATCGAGGCCGGGAATCACCCGGAGGGAGGCGCGGTGGTGACCGTCACGCTGCCCGCGGCGGCTTAACCGCATGGCCCCGCGGCGGCTCCTGGTCGTGGACGACGATCCCTCCGGGCGCTTCGCGCTGCGCGAGTACTTCGCGCTGCGCGGGTACGAAGTGGACGACGTCGACAGCCTGCGCGCGGCGCTCGAGTCGTTCCAGTCGGCGCGGCCGGACGCGGCCGTGCTCGACTACGCGCTGCCCGACGGGACGGCGCTCGACCTGCTGCCGCGGCTGCGCTCCCTCGATCCCACGGTGCCGCTCGTCGTCCTCACGGGCCACGGCTCGATCGACCTGGCCGTGCAGGCCGTGAAGGAGGGGGCCGAGCACTTCTTCACCAAGCCGGTCGAGCTGGCGACGCTCGCGGTCGTGATCGAGCGCCTGCTCGACCAGCAGCGCCAGCGGCAGCGCGTGCTGGCCGGCAAGACGCGCGAGGCGCGGCGCGCGATCGACCCGTTCCTGGGCACGAGCCCGGCGGTGCGCCGGCTGGCCGAGGAGGCGACCCGCGTGCAGGCCTCGGACAGCCCGATGCTGATCCAGGGCGAGACGGGCACGGGCAAGGGCGTGCTGGCCGCGTGGCTGCACCGTCACGGCCCGCGCGCGGAAGAGGCGTTCGTGGACCTCAACTGCGCGACGCTCTCGAAGGAGCTGCTGGAGTCCGAGCTGTTCGGGCACGAGAAGGGCGCGTTCACCGGGGCGGTCGCGGCCAAGCCCGGCCTGCTGGAGGTGGCCCATCGCGGGACGCTGTTCCTGGACGAGCTGGGCGACATGGACCCCGCGGTGCAGCCGAAGCTGCTGAAGGTCCTCGAGGAGAAGCGCTACCGCCGGCTGGGCGAAGTGCGCGACCGGCAGGTCGACGTGAGGCTGATCGCGGCCACGCACCAGGACCTGGCGGCGCTGGTCGGCAGCAGGACGTTCCGGCAGGACCTGTTCTACCGCATCGCCGCCATCCCGCTGGTGGTGCCGCCGGTGCGCGAGCGAGCCGAGGACATCCCGCTGCTGGCGCGCGACCTGCTCGACCGCATCGCCGCGGACCTGGGCCGCGGACGGCTCGACATCACGTCCGCCGCGCTGGCGGCCCTGGGCGCGTACTCGTGGCCGGGCAACATCCGCGAGCTGCGCAACGTGCTGGAGCGCGCCGTGCTGCTGTGCCGCGACCGCACGATCGACGCGGGCGACCTGCGGTTCCTCCACGCGGGCGCGCCGGCGGTCCTTCCCCCGCCGCCGGCCCCGGCGGCGCCCGCGGCCGAGCTCCACGACACCTCGATGACGCTCGAGGAGGTGGAGCGCCGTCACATCGTGGCCGTGCTCGAGGAGGAGGACGGGCGGGTGGAGGCGGCGGCGCGCCGCCTGGGCGTCCCCCGCAGCTCGCTCTACAAGCGGCTGCGCGTGCTGGGGCTGGTGGGCTCGCGGTCGTGAGCACGCGACGCATCCTCGTCGTCGACGACGAGGAATCGATCTGCCTGGCCATGAAGGACTACCTGGAGCACGGCGGGTTCGACGTGGACAGCGCGCACGAGCTGGAGGAGGCGGAGGCGCTGCTGGCCCCGGGCCGCTACGCGGTCGTGATCGCGGACCTGCGGCTCTCGGCCCGCGACGCGGCCGGCGGGCTGCGCCTGCTGCGGCGCGTGCGCGAGACCTGCCCCGGCACGCGCACGGTCCTGCTCACCGCGTACGGATCGCCGGAGGCGGAGGCGGAGGCGAAGCGCATGGGCGTCGACGCGCTGCTGGCCAAGGCCGCGGGGCTGCGGGAGGTGGCGGGGGTCGTGCGCGGGCTGCTGTCGCACGCACGGGCGTGAAGCGCATCCTGGCCGCCCTGCTGATCTCGGCCGCCGCGGCGCTGTTCGCCTTCCACCGCTGGCGGACCGGGAACATCGGCGCCGTGCAGCGCGGGTTCGACGTCGCATCCCGCCGCGGCTGCTTCACCTGCCACGGCCCGGGGGGCAACCACGGCGCTCCCAACCCCGGCCACGGCCTGGGCGACGTGCCCTCCTTCACCGGCGGCCTCGTCCGCATGTACGCGCGCGACGAGGCCGAGATCCGCGAGTGGATCCTGGACGGCCTCACCCGCCGGGTGCGCGACGACCCCGAGCAGATGGCGCTGCGGCGCGACGCCACCATCCGCATGCCGGCCTGGCGCGGGCTCATCAGCGACCGCGAGCTCGACGACCTGGTCGCGTTCGTGAAGGCGGTGTCGGACTTCGAGTCTCCCGACGATCCCAAGGCCGAGGAGGGACGGAAGATCGCGCAGCGCATCGGGTGCTTCAACTGCCACGGGCCCCAGGGACGCGGGTCCGCGCTCAACGTGCGCGCGTTCAAGGGCTACATCCCGTCGTGGGACGGCGCGGACTTCGCGGAGCTGGTGCGCGACGACCGCGAGATCCGCGCGTGGATCCTCGACGGCGGCACGCGCCGCGCCTACGCCAACCCCGCCGCCCGCTGGTTCCTCGAGCGCCAGCCCATCAAGATGCCCGCCTACCGCGGGCGGCTGACCGAGGACGAGGTGGCGCGGATCATCGACTACATGCACTGGCTGCGCGCACACCCTTATTGACGCGTCCCCGGGTCTCATGGACCCGGACGCAGGCGGCCCGGTGGGAGCACCGGGCCGCCTTCAGCCAGTGACGGCCATGGGCACTACAGCAGCGGGACCGAGACGCGCGCGGTGTCCTGCGCGACCGCGCCGAGCGAGGGCTCGGCGTTGGCGGTCGCCGGCGACGGGGCGGGGAGCTTGCGCCCGTTGCGGCTGCCCGTCCAGACCTCGACCAGCGCGTAGGCGGAGCCGCTCTTCTCGAAGACGAGCGTCGGGCCCTGCCACACGGTCTCGACACCGTTCTCCTCGAGCCGGTTCGTCATCACGAACGCGCCGCCCTCGTAGCCCGTCACGCCCAGGACGCCCTGCGACGTCGAGACCTGGTAGGTGCCGGCCGGAAGCGTCTTCCCGCCCATCTGGAAGCTGAAGGGGATGTCGGCGCGCAGGTCCGCGGCCGAGGCCGGGGAGCCGGTGAGCGCGACGGCGGCGGCCAGTCCGGCCGCCAGGACGAATGAAAGCTGGGTCTTCAATGTCTCCTCCTTGCCGCCCTCGTGGCGACGCAATCGAACCAACGATCCGCAGGCGGTTTTGTTCGGCCCCGAGGCCACGTCCTAGGAAAACCCTATGATCCGTGCGCGATAATCGGCGGGCCGTGCGCTACCAGTTCGGGACGTGCGCTCTCGACACGACGTCGCGGCAGCTGCTGCGCGACGGGCGGCCGGCCCATCTCACTCCCAAGGCGTTCGACCTGCTGCTGGCGCTGGTCGCGCGCCGGCCCCGCGTGCTCACGAAGGGCGAGGCCCGCAAGCGGCTGTGGGGGGACACCCACGTCTCCGAGGCCAACCTGCCCAACCTGATGAAGGAGGTGCGGGAGGCACTCGGCGACGACGCGCGCAGCCCGCGGTACGTGCGCACCGTGCACGGCGTCGGATACGCCTTCTGCGGCGACGCCCGGAGCAGCGACGCGGAGAGCGAGCCCCTGGACGAGGCGGCGGTCGTCTACCGGCTGGAGTGGGACGGCGGCCTGATCGCGCTGGCGGAGGGCGAGTACCTGCTGGGACGCCACCCCGCCTCGGTGGTGCCCAACGCGAGCGAGACCGTCTCGCGCCGGCACGCGCTGCTGCGCATCGCCGGCGGGCAGGTGGTGCTGGAGGACCTCGGCAGCCGGCACGGGACGTTCGTGGGCGGCCAGCGGATCGAGGCGCCGCGCACGCTGGCGGACGGGGACAGCTTCGACCTGGGGCCGCTGCACTTCACGCTGCGCGCCACCCGGCGCTCGTTCGAGGACACGCAGGACCTGACCCCCTGACCGCCGCGACGTGTCCCGGCCCGGGAACGACGAAGGCGGCAGCCCGACCGCTCCGGGCTGCCGCCTCTCCGATACCGGGGCACGAGCGCTCCTCGCCTAGCTCAACGGCACCTCGACGCGCTCCGCGCGCGCGGCGACGCCGCCATGGCGCGCCGGCTCGCGGCGCGCGCCCGGCACCACGCGCCCGCTGCGGCCCGTCCAGGCCTCGCGCAGCACGTAGTCCTCGCCGACCCTGAGGAAGACCAGCCGGGGCCGCGAGTGCTCCGTGGACTCGGCCCTGTTGCACAGCACGAACGCGCCGCCCTGCATGTTGCGCACGGCGAGGACGCCCTGCTCGATCGTCACGTCGTAGGTGCCGGGCGGCAGCGTGCGCTCGTTGACGGTGAACCGGAACGGGATCGCGGCCTTGAGGTCCGCGGCCTCCGTGGTCGTCGCGCCGAGAAGCGCCGCGGCCGCCAGCCCCGCCGCGCCCAGTCCCTTCAGAAGCTTCGTCATCTCATCCTCCCGTCACCGCGCCGTGGCGGCGACTCGACAGGAGAGACGCGACGCGCGGGCGTTTGTTCGCGCGCGGGGGGACGTCCTAGGAACATCCTAGGTCGCGGCCGCGCGATAATCGCGGGCAACGTGCGAGTGGCGTTCGGAGACTGCGTACTCGACGGCGACGCGCGCCTGCTCCTCCGCGCGGGCGGCGAGGTGCACCTCACCACCAAGGCATTCGACCTCCTGCGCGCGCTCGTGGAGCGGCGGCCGCGCGTGCTCACCAGGGCCGAGGCGACCGACCTGCTCTGGCCCGACGTGCACGTGTCCGAGGCCAACCTGCCCAACCTGGTGGCGGAGGTGCGCTCGGCCCTCGCCGACGACGCGCGCCACCCCCGCTTCCTGCGGACGATCCACGGCATCGGCTACGCGTTCTGCGGCGAGGCGTCGGCGGACGGCGCGGAGGGAGCGGGCGAGCCTCCCTTCGTCTACCGGCTGCTCTGGGCCGGCGGGCTGATCGCGCTGGCGGAGGGCGAGTACCTGCTGGGCCGCCATCCCGAGTCGGTGGTGCCCACCGCCGCCGCGGGCGTCTCCCGCCGGCACGCCCGCCTCCGCATCGCCGGAGGCGGCGCGGTGCTGGAGGACCTGGGCAGCCGCCACGGGACGTTCGTGGGAGAGCGCCGGCTGGAGGGGCCGGTGCCGCTCCGCGCGGGCGAAGGGTTCCGGCTGGGCCCGCTCGCGTTCACCTTCCTGGCCTCGCGCCCCGCGTTCTCCGAGACCCGGGACCCCGAGCCTTGACCGGCGACCGCCCCGCCGGTTAAAGTGAACGAACATTCGCTTTTCATCAAGGGAGGGCACCGTGAGGACCGGCCAGGCCAGCCGCACTGCCCAGCACAACGCGCTGTTCCGCGCGCTGGAGCGACGCCTCCCCCAGCCCCTGTTCGACGACCCCTGGGCGCACCGCTTCCTGCGCGGCCGCTACCGCCTGGCCGCCGCCTTGCCCGCGCGCGCCGTGGCCGGGCTCATCGACCGGCGCTGGCCGGGCCCGCGCGCGGCCGTGTGCGTGCGCACGCGCTACCTGGACGACGCCGTCCGCGACGCCTGCGCGGACGGCCTGCGGCAGCTGGTCATCCTCGGCGCCGGCTTCGACGCGCGGGCCCGGCGCCTGGCGCCGCTCCGCGGCGTGCACGTGTTCGAGGTCGACCATCCCGACACGCAGGCCCGCAAGCGCGAGGCCATGCGGGGCGCCCCGGGCCAGGTGACGTACGTGGGGCTCGACCTCCTCCGCTCGAGCGTCGAAACGGCGCTCGCGGACGCCGGGCTCGCACGCGACGCGCGCACGCTGTTCCTGTGGGAGGGCGTCACCAACTACCTGGACGCGGGCTCCGTCGACGCGACGCTGCGCGCGGTCGCGCGGCTGGGGCAGGAGTTGCTCTTCACGTACGTGGACCGGGCGCTGCTCGACGGCTCGATGGAGTTCGAGGGCGGCCGGCGGTCCCTCGCGCACGTGCGCGCGCTGGGCGAGCCGTTCACGTTCGGCCTTCCACCCGCCGGGTTGCCCGCCTACCTGCGCGAGCGCGGGCTGGACCTGCTCGAGGACCTCTCCCTGGCGGACGCGGCCGCGCGCTACTACGGCGCACGCCGGCCCCCGGTGTCGGCGTACTACCACGTGGTGCGGGCCCGATGCCGCGGGTGAGCGCGGCCTACCTGGCCGAGCGCCGCGCGCACATCCTGGAGGCGGCCGCGCGCTGCTTCGCGCGCGAGGGATTCCACCGCGCGACCCTGCAGCACATCGTGCGCGAGGCGGGCCTCTCCCCCGGCGCGATCTACCGCTACTTCTCGTCCAAGGAGGACATCGTCGCCGCCATCGCGTCCGAGCGGCACGCCGCCGAGCGCGTGCTCCTGCGCGGGACCGCCACCGAACGCGGGGCGCTGCCGGGCGTCGCGGAGCTGGCGCGGGCGTTCCTGGGCCGGCTGGGCCGGCCGGCCGAGCGCGAGTGGCGGCGCGTCACGGTGCAGCTGTGGAGCGAGGCGCTGCGCAGCCCGCGGGTCATGGAGGTCGTGCGCTCGGGCCTGGACGAGCCCCTGCGCCTGGTGGCGGCCCGGCTGCGGGCCGGGCAGCGCGACGGCACCATCGCGCGCGACGTGGACGCCACGGCCACCGCGCGGGTGGCGGCCGCCGTGTTCGAGGGCCTGGTGCTCCAGCAGGCCTGGGAGCCGGGGCTCGACGTGGAGCGCTTCGTCCGCGCGGCGGTGCGGCTGCTCGAGGGGCTGGCGCCGGCCGGGAGGCGGCGCGCGTCAGCGCGGAAGCGACAGGCCCGGGGTGCGCAGGAGTGACTCGCAGGTGGTGGCGGGCACCGGGCGGCCGAAGAGGTAGCCCTGCATGTAGTCGCACCCGCTGGCGGCCAGGAAGTCGCGCTGCTCCTCGCTCTCCACGCCTTCCGCCACCACGCGCAGCTTCAGCGTGTGCGCCATGACGATCACGGCGCGCGAGATGGCGGCCGCGACCGGGTCGTCGTGGATGTCCTGCACGAACGAGCGGTCGATCTTGAGCGTGTCGAGCGGGAAGCGCTTCAGGTAGGCCAGCGACGAGTAGCCGGTGCCGAAGTCGTCGATGGCGACGCGCACCCCGAGCGACTTCAGGCGGCCCAGGGTGGCGGCGGTGGCCTCCGCCCGCTGCATGGCCAGGCTCTCGGTGATCTCCAGCTCGAGCAGCGACGGGTCGAGGCCCGTCTCCTCGAGCGCCGACGCCACCTGCGCCACCAGGTCGCCCTCCAGGAACTGGCGGGGCGACACGTTGACGGAGAGCAGCAGGCTCCCGTGGCCCTGTTCGTGCCACCGCCGGGCCTGGCCGCACGCGGTGCGCAGCGCCCAGGGCCCGATCTGGCTGATGAGGCCGGTCACCTCGGCCAGGTTTATGAACTCCCCTGGCGCCAGCAGGCCGCGCTCGGGGTGCCGCCAGCGCAGCAGCGCCTCGACGCCCACGGCGTGCAGGCGCGCCGCGTCCACCACCGGCTGGTAGTACAGCTCGAACTGGCCCAGCGGCAGCGCCCGGCGCAGGCTGCCCTCCAGGTTCAGGCGCTCGGCGGCCTGCGCGTTCATCGCCGGCGCGTAGAGCTGCACGCCGTCGCGCCCGCGCTCCTTGGCGCGGTAGAGCGCGCTGTCGCTGTTCTTGATCAGCGTCCCGACCGTCTCGCCGTCCTCGGGGTACACGCTGATGCCGATGCTGGTCGTCACGTAGAGGTCGTGCCCGTCCAGGTGGAAGGGCTGGCGGATCGCCTCCAGGATCTTGCGCGCGACCTTGGCCGCGTCCACCGCGTTCGCGATCCAGGGCAGCAGCAGGATGAACTCGTCGCCGCCCTGGCGCGCGACCGTGTCGCCCTCGCGGACCGAGGCCAGCAGGCGCTCGGCCACCGCCTGCAGGAGGCGGTCGCCCAGGCCGTGGCCCAGCGAGTCGTTGATGACCTTGAACTGGTCGAGGTCGAGGAACAGCACGGCCAGCTGGCGGGCCTGGCGGTGCGCGTGCGCGATGGCGACGCCCAGGCGGTCCTCGAACAGCACGCGATTGGGCAGGCCGGTGAGCGCGTCGTGGTGCGCCTGGTGCGCCAGGCGGTCCGTGAGCCCGCGCTGCTCGATGGCCACCGCGGCCAGGCCGGACGCGACCTGCAGGAGCGTGATGTCGTCGGCGGTGGGACGGCGCGGATCCTTGTAGTACAGCGCGAAGGTGCCCAGCACCTCGCGACTGGCCGAGAAGATGGGAACCGACCAGCCCGCGCGCAGGCCGTTGGTCAGGGCCAGGTCCGCGTAGTCCTTCCAGATCGGGTCGTGCTCGATGTCCGGGCTGATGACCATCTGCCCGCGGTAGGCCGCGGTGCCGCAGGACCCCGCGGCGGGGCCGATGGGTATCCCTTCCGCGATGGCCGCGGTCACGCCCTCCGGCATGTGCGGAGCCGCACCCTGGTAGAGGCGGTCGCCACGCAGCAGCAGCAGCGACGCGATCATCTCCGGCCGCTGGCTCTCCACCAGCGCGACCAGCTCGTGCAGGACCTCGGTCAGCGGCTGGTTGGTGGCGACCATCTCCACCACCCGGCTGCGGTCACGCTCGAGCATCTCGCCCTGGCGGCGGTCGGTGACGTCGAACGCGGTGCCCAGCACGGCCGGCTGCCCGCCGTACTCGATGATCTCGTCCGTCAGGTCCAGCCAGCGCAGCTGGCCGTCGCGGCGCACGATGCGGACCTCGTAGCGCTCGGGGACCGGCTGACCGGCCCGGCGCGCGGCGCTGCGGATGCGCACCGTCTCGTGCGAGTCGGGATGGATGACGTCCCAGAAGCCGCGGCGGTCGATCTCGTCGGGCGCGTAGCCGGTGATGGCGGTGAGGGCCGCGTTGGCGAACGGGAAGTGCCCGTCCTGGTAGATGTAGACGGCGCAGGGAAGCGTGTCGGCGATGGTGCGGAACTTCTGCTCGCTGGCGCGCAGCGCCTCCTCCGCGCGCCTGCGGTCGGTGATCTCCCGCACGAGGCCGACGACGCCCTGGATGCGGCCCTGGGCGTCGCGGTGCGGGCTGTAGCGCGCGGACACCCAGCCGCTGCGACCGGTCTGCGGGATGGTGTAGTGCACGTCCGGGGAGGACACGGTCTCTCCCGCCAGCGCCCGCCGCATCAGCACGTCGACGCCCTGCTCCCGCAGGTGGGGGAAGAGCTCGAGGGCCGGCTGCCCGATCACCTCGCCCGCGGGCAGCCCGGTGACCTTCTCGATGGCGCCGTTCCACGCGCGATAGCGCAGCTCGTGGTCCAGGACGACGATGCCCTCCCCCGCGTTGGAGACGATCTCGCGGTTGAACTGCAGCGCCTCGTCGCGCGTGCGCTCGGCCACCGCGCGCGCGGTCACGTCGGTGGCGACGCCGAACATGCCCACGATCTCTCCCTCGGCGCGCAGCGGCGCGTAGTGGGCCTCGAACACCACCGCGCCCACGTCGATCGTGGTCGAGAACTGCTCGCCCATCAGGGCGCGCTCCTGGCATTCGACGATGTACGGCGTGTCACGGTAGACGTCGCGCACGAAGCGCCCGACCACCTCGCCCGGCCGCAATCCGAGCGAGGCCAGCCCCCGGCCCTCGGACAGGGTGAACCGCCCCTCGCGGTCGGTCGCCCACAACACGACCGGCGCCCCGTTCACGACCGCGCGCAGGTGGTCCTCGCTCTGCCACAGCGCGGCCTCGGCCAGCCGCTGCGCGGTCACGTCCACGATCACGGAGAGGATCGCGCTGCGGCCGTCGTACACGACGCGGCTCCAGGCCACCTCCACGTCGACCCGCACGCCGTCCCGCCGGCGGTGCCGGCGTGGCCCGACCGAGTGCAGGACGGGCGGTCCGTCGGACGCGAGCGCCACCTCGGACAGCACCTGGTCCATGTCCTCCGGCGCCACGATCTCGCGCAGGGACAGCTGCAGGAACTCCTCGCACGGGTAGTCGTAGAAGCGCGACGCCGCCGGGTTGACGGCCAGGAACCGGAGCGTGGAGACGTCGAAGATCCAGGCGGGCTGGGGGTTCGACTCGAACAGCACGCCGGCCAGGTCCCTTCCCTCCAGGCGGGGGTCGGGAGCGCGATCGGTTCGATGGTGCGTCTGGCTCATCGCAACCCTTCGCTCGCGGTTCCGGAGGGACCGGACCAGGGGCAGAGATTGCCGGCCCGCGGGCGAACTGTCAAACGGAATCGCCCAAAAACGGCCCCCGAGGCCAGGAGCCGTTGATTCAGGGCCGCCGCTCGGGGATCCTGTCCCCATGAAGGCCCCGGTGATCGCCCTGCTGGGGCCGACCAACACGGGCAAGACGCACCATGCGCTGGAGCGGCTGCTGGAGCACCGCTCGGGCATGATCGGCTTCCCGCTGCGCCTGCTGGCCCGCGAGAACTACGACCGGGTGGTGGCGCGGGCGGGTGCGGCCGCGGTGGCGCTGGTCACGGGCGAGGAGCGCGTGGTCCCGCCGCGCGCCCGCTACTTCCTGTGCACCGTCGAGGCGATGCCGGTGTCGCGGCCGGTGGCCTTCCTGGCGGTGGACGAGATCCAGCTCGCCGCCGACCCCGCGCGCGGCCACGTCTTCACGGACCGCCTGCTCAACGCGCGCGGGATCGAGGAGACGATGTTCCTGGGCGCGGACACCGCGCGAGCGCTGATCCGGCGGCTGGTCCCCGACGCCGCGTTCATCGCGAGGCCGCGGCTGTCGACCCTGCGCTACGTCGATCCCAAGAAGCTGGACCGCCTCCCCCGCCGCAGCGCGGTGGTCGTGTTCTCCGTCGCCGAGGTGTACGCGGTGGCGGAGCGGCTGCGCCGCCAGGGCGGCGGGGCCGCGGTGGTCTTCGGCGCGCTCTCGCCGCGGACGCGCAACGCGCAGGTCGCGCTCTACCAGGCCGGCGAGGTGGACCACCTGGTCGCGACCGACGCCATCGGCATGGGGCTCAACCTGGACATCGAGCACGTCTCGTTCACCGGGCTCGTGAAGCACGACGGCCGCGGGCCGCGGCCGCTCTCGCCGGCGGAGGTGGCGCAGATCGCCGGCCGCGCGGGACGCCACGTGCGCGACGGCACGTTCGGTGCGACCGCCGAGCTGGGCCCCTTCCCCGCCGACCTGGCGGCGGCGATCGAATCGCACCGCTTCCGCCCGCTGGAGCGCTTCTTCTGGCGGCAGCCGGACCTCGACTTCGCGAGCCTGCACGCGCTCGCGGCCAGCCTTTCCGGCGCGCCGCGCAGCGACGCCCTCCTGCGGCCGGCGCCGGCCGACGACCAGCGAGCGCTCACGACGCTCACCCGCGACGCCGAGGTGCGCGGGCTCGTGCGAAGCCCCGAGCACGTGCGGCTGCTTTGGGACGTGTGCCAGGTCCCGGACTTCCGCAACGTCCTGACCGACGCCCACACCTGGCTGCTGGGCCGCATCTTCCGCCACCTGCGCGAGCCGGCCGGCCGCCTGCCGGAGGACTGGGTCGCGTCGCAGGTCCGCGCGCTCGACCGCGCCGACGGGAACACCGATGCGCTCCTGACGCGCCTGGCCGCCATCCGCACGTGGACCTACCTCGCGCACCGGGACGGCTGGCTGGCGGACGCCGCGCACTGGCAGGAGCAGGCGCGGCTGGTGGAGGACCGGCTCTCCGACGCGCTGCACGAGCGGCTGACCGAGCAGTTCGTGGATCGGCGCGGCGCGATCGTCTCGCGCGAGGAGCCCGACTCCCTGGTCACCAGCGTGAGCGACGAGGGCGACGTGGTCGTGCAGGGCCTGCGCGTCGGACGGCTGGAGGGATTCCGCTTCGTGCCCGACGCCGAGGTGAGGGACGGCTCGCGCGCCGTCACCGCGGCCGCCAACCGGGCCCTGCGCGGGGACGTCGACGGGCTCGTGTCCGCGTTCATGGCGTCGCCCGACGAGGCCTTCTCGCTCCGCGCCGAGGGACGCATCGCCTGGCGCGGCGCGGACGTGGCGCGCCTGCTCCCCGGGGACGCAGCCCTCGCGCCCCGCGTCGAGCCGCTGCCCTCCGAGCTGCTCGACCCGCCCCGGCGCGAGCGCGTGCGGCGCCGCCTGGCCGCGTGGGTGGAGGCGCACGCGGCGCGTGTCCTGGCGCCGCTCGTGACCCTCGCGCGCGCCGAGGGCTCGAGCCCGTCCTCGCGCGCGGTGCAGTTCGCGTTGAGCGAGGGAATGGGCTGCGTGCCGCGTCGCCGGCTGGGCGCGCTCGTCAAGCAGCTCGGGCCGTCGGACCGGCGCTGGCTGGCGCGGCACGGCGTGCGCCTGGGCCGCGTGGCCGTCTTCGTGCAGGATCTCGCGTCGCGCGAGGCGACGGCGCTGCGCGCGTTGCTGTTCGCCGTCCGCGCCGGCGGCGCCGCCTGGACCCCCGCGAGCGTCTCGATGCGCGTCGAGCCGGGCCTGTCGCCGGAGGCCTGCGCGGCCGCGGGATACGTGGTGCTCGGCGCGCGCGCCCTGCGCGCGGACCTGGCGGAGCGCGTGGCCCAGCGCGCGTTCGAGCTGGCCCAGTCCGGGCGCCTGGAGGCCGACGCGTCGCTCGCCTCGCTCGCGGGCGCGTCCATCGAGGAGACGGTGGGCATCCTGAAGGCGCTGGGGTACGCGCCCGACGCGCAGGGGCGCTTCGTGTGGGCGCGCAAGGGCCTTCGCCGCGCCGCAGGTGCGGCGTAACACGCCGCGCCCGGTCGCAGCCGCCTACCTTTGCGTGCTGGGCGTCGCGCTGGCCGCGCGGGCCGCTCTGTCGGGGACGCCTGTCCCCTACGTGAACGCGGGCCAGGCGCTGCTCTGGTCGTGGCCCCTGTTCGGAGCGCTTGCCCTGGCGGTCGCTGCCGGAGCCCACCTGGCCGAGCGTGTCGGCATTCCTGCACCCCTCGATCCGCGCGTTCCCGCGAGCCTTCGTTTCCTCGTTCCCACCCTCTGGGGAAGCGTGATCGCCGCACTGACCATCCTTTCGGACGTCGTCGCTCCCGCGGCCGCCGCGCGAGGACTGCCCACGATGCACGTGCCGTTTCCAGTGTCGATTCCCTTCTACGTCTACGGCGCGATCATGCTTTGCGTCCTGTTCCACTTCCTGCCCCTGGGCCTGGCGGCCTGGATGCTGACGCGACTCCGCCGTACCGCGCCGCGTGCGGCGATCGCATTGGCCGTGACGGCACTCGGGTTGTCCGAGGACGGGGGCTACTTCCTCAGGAGCGGCCTGCCGTACTCCGTGGAGACGCTCCGCCACCTCCTCTCGTTCGCTGCCAACGTGACCGAGCTGCTGTTCATCTGGAACTACGGACTGCTGGCCGGCTTGTCCCAACGCATGGCCACGTACGCCTGGTGGCACATCACCTGGGGCGCACTCGAGTAGGGGGCGGCTCTCGCGCCCCCGGGCGGACGTCGATTCGTGGCGCGGCGGCCGTACAATGGCTGTCTCCCCCGCATGGGCTACGACTACTCGCTGTTCATCGCCCCGGGTCCGGGCCCGATGGCGTCCTGGCCGCCGGTACCGCCGGCGCCGCTGGGCACGCCGGACCAGCTGCGCCAGCGCGTGAGCGACCTGTTTCCCGACTCGTCCTGGCGCCATTTCGCGGACACGTGGTTCGGCCGCGCGACCGCCGACGGGATGGAGCTCCAGCTGGCCGGGGGGGACGACGGCATCTGCCGGTTCCTGATCGTGCGCCGCATCTCGCGGCCCGCGCTGGAGGCGCTGTGCCGCGCGCTGGGCGCCGTCGCCGTCGACAACCAGACGATCGAGCTCATCCGTCCCTGACCGGATGCCGAGCGTCGGACATCTCGCGGTCGGCCTGGCGGCGGCGCGCGTCACGCGGCACCCGGACGGCGTGAGGCCATGGGCCTGGGCGACGCTGCTCGTGGCGCTCTCGTTCGCTCCCGACGCGGACGTGCTCGCGTTCCGGCTGGGCATCCCGTACGGCGCGCCCTACGGGCACCGCGGCGCGTTCCATTCGCTTGCCTTCGCGGCGCTCGCGGGCCTCGCGCTGGCGGCGACCGCGAAGGTGCTGCGGCTGCCGGCGCTCGTCGTCGGAGCCACCGGCGCGCTGGTGATGGCGACCCACGGGCTGCTCGACACGATGACCGACGGCGGCAAGGGGATCGCGCTGCTGTGGCCGCTCACGAACGAGCGGTTCTTCTGCCCCTGGCGGCCCATACCGGTCGCGCCCATCGGCAAGCGGATTCTGTCGCCCGCGGGCCTCGGGCTGGTGGCGTGGGAGGCGCTGCTGTTCCTCCCGTTCTTCGTGCTCGGCTTCTGGCCGCGCCGGAAATGAGCCTGCTCTTCGTCGCCGTCCGCGCCGTCACCTACGCCACCCTGTTCATCGGTCTCGTTCTCGTGTTCCTTCCGGCTCGCGTGCTGGCCTGGTCCGGGATGGCGGCCCCGCGGGCTTTCGGGTTGGCCCAGGGACTCGGGATGGCCATCGCGGCGCTCGGAGGAGCGCTGGCGCTGTGGTGCATCCTCGCCTTCGCGCTCATCGGCCGCGGAACACCCGCGCCGTTCGATCCTCCGCGACGGCTGGTGGTGCGTGGTCCCTACCGCCACGTCAGGAACCCGATGTACCTGGGCGCGGCCGCCGCGCTGGCGGGAGCGGCGCTCTACTACGGCTCCGCGTGGCTCGCGGCGTACGCCGGCGGGTTCCTGCTGCTGATGCACGCGTTCGTGGTCGGCCACGAGGAGCCGACGCTGCGCGCGACCTTCGGGGAGGACTACGCCCGCTACTGCCGTGAGGTGCGCCGGTGGCGCCCGCGGCCCTGAGCTGCGCCTACGCGCGGCGCGTGAGGCCCAGCGGCTCCGCCGCCGAGGCGAAGTCGGACGCGCGGTCCTCCGCCAGCACCGACCAGGCGAGCGCCCCGGCATAGCCGGCCCGCTCCGCGGTCGCGAGGATCTCGGACGGCGAACGCCGTGAGCCGCGCGTCGGGAACTCGCCCAGCAGCACAGGCCGGTCGAGTCCCAGCGAGCCGACCCGGGTCTCGAGCGGGGCGCGGCGCTGCAGCGGGTCGTACCAGTGGACCTGGTACACGTCGAGCCCCGCGTGCCTCACCAGCCCGAGGCCGCGCAGGCTGGCCAGGCCCACCGTGACGGGCTGCGACGCGTGCTCGTGCGCGCACGCGGCCGCCTCGCGCAGGAACGCGGCCATGTCGCGCCGCCGCACGGTGGACGCCGGACGCGCGGTCATCCGGCGCACCGCCCACTCCGGCTCGTTGCACAGGTCCCAGCCCCAGACCGCCGGCTCCTGGCCGTAGCGCGCGAAGATCGGCGCGAAGACGCGGTCCAGCAGGCGCGCGCGCCGCCCCGGGTCCGACACCGTCCGCCCGTGCCCGCCCAGCCGCACCCCGCTCAGCGTCCGCGCGCGCCGGAACCAGAGGAAGTCGATCAGCACGAAGAGGGCGCGGAGCCGATGGCGGCCCAGGGTGGCGATCGCGTGATCCGCGTCCGCGAAGAAGCGCTCGTCGAGGCCCAGCGCTTCGCCGTCCGCCGAGAAGCGCACGCCCGCACGGCCGTCGCCGATCAGGAACCAGCGGACGACAGGGCAGCCGCGCACGGACAGGTCACGGCACACCTCGTCCAGCCGCGCGCGGCGGCCGCGCGACGCGACGCCGCCGTGCGGCTGCCAGGCGTTCGCGCCGAAGTCGAGGCCGTAATCGAGCCAGGGCAGGTTGACGCCGAGCCAGAACGTCACCGGTCGGCTCAGCCCGCCTTCTGCGCGATCGCCAGCGCGTCCATCGTGAGCGCCACCCCGATGTGGACCCCCGCGCCGCCCAGCACCGAGCCGGTGCGCAGCGACAGCGTCCCGAGCACGATCCCGGCCACGATCGCTCCCAGCGCCTCGGGCAGCGGCTTCTGGAAGTGGATCATGCAATAGGGGACGACGGCGACGAAGACCGCGTGCGCGCCCAGGTCGCGCTTGAGCGCGTGCACGAGGAAGCCGCGGAAGAAGAACTCGAGCGTCACGAACTGCAGCGCGTAGAAGGCCTCCCAGAGGACGAAGTCGAGGACGCTCCGGCCCGCGAGGCGGTAGAAGGGATACGTGACCTGGAAGGACGGGCGCGTGGAGGCGACCGCGATCAGCGGGAGCGTGGCCAGGAAGAGCAGCAGGTACGTGCGCCCGTGGCCGCGCAGGCCGCTCCAGTTGAGGCCGAACGACGAGAGCGGCTCGCCGGGACGCAGGGCGCGCAGGAGCAGCGCGGGCGCCACGAAGTACGCGAGAAGGCAGGCGAAGGACCAGTAGCCGTAGCTCGCCAGCTCGAACCACGGCCCGCGGTACAGCGCCGCCGCGGCCGATGCGAGGGCACCGTCGCCGCGCTCCAGCCAGGCCAGGATCGGGCCCAGGTCGGCCGCGTTGCCGTGGAAGTGCAGGAGCGTGAGCAGCGCCGCCGCGGCGGCCAGGACCACGAACGGCTCGAGCGAGAAGGCAGCGGCCGGCGGGCCGTGGACCGACTCCCACTCGGTCCGCAGCCAGTGCGCTACTCGACCTCGCACAGGCAGGCCGCGTACATCCCGCGCGGATCGTTGTAGAGGGCCAGCTCGTCGGCCCGCGCGCGCAGCGCGCGCATCCAGGACGCGAGCAGGCCCCCCGGCGCCTCGTCCACCCGCACGCCGATCCAGTCGGCCGACCAGGTCAGCAGGCTCGCGGTCAGCCGCTCCTTGAGGCTCGGATCCTTCTCGACGTACCAGACGCGGTAGCCCTCGCCGAGCTTCGCCCGCTTCGCCGCCGCTGCCACCGCCTGGTCCAGGCTGCCCAGCTGGTCGACGAGCCGGAGCCCCTTCGCGTCCTCGCCGCTCCATACGCGGCCGCGCGCGATCCGGTCCACCGCGTCGCGCTCCATCCTGCGCGCCTCGGCGACGCGCTTGAGGAAGTCCTCGTAGCCGGCCTGGATGATCGTCGAGAACGCCTCCTTCAGCTCGGGCTTCATCTCGCGGTCGGGACGCAGCGCGCCCGACAGCCAGGTGGTGCCCACGCCGTCCACGTGGATGCCCAGGTGCTTCGCGAGCGGCTTCTGGAAGGTCGGGAACATGCCGAAGATCCCGATGGAGCCGGTGACGGTGCTGGGGCTGGCCCAGATCTCGTCCGACGAGGTCGCGATCCAGTAGCCGCCCGAAGCGGCGACGCTGCCCATCGAGACCACGACCGGCTTGCCGGCGGCGCGGGTCCGGGCCAGCTCCTCGCGGATGACCTCGGAGGCGAACGAGCTTCCCCCGCCGCTGTCCACGCGCAGGACGACCGCCTTGACCTTCTCGTCGAGGCGCGCCTTGCGTACGAGGGCCGCCGTCGAGTCGCCGCCGATGCGGCCGGGCGGTTGCGTGCCGTCCAGGATCGGGCCCTTGGCGACGACCACCGCCACCGCGTCGCCGCGTCCCTTGGCGCCCGAGCGGTCCCGGGGACCGGCCTTCAGGTAGTCGCGGAAGCCGATGCGGGGATAGGAGTGCGAGTCCTCCTCCTCGCGCGTCAGCGCCACCAGGCGCTTCTCCGCCGCCTCGCGGCCGCCCACCTGGTCGACCAGCCCCGCCTTCAGCGCGACCGCCGCCGCGTGGCCCGACGCCTCGCGCAGCAACTCGACCATGTGGTCGATCGTGTGCTGCAGCTCCTCCGGCTTCTTCCGCCGCGCGGCGGAGACGTCGCGCAGCCAGGCGGCCCACAGGTCCTCCAGGTAGCCGCGATTGGCCGTCTTCGCCTCCTCGGACATGTCGTTGCGCAGGAAGGGCTCGACGGCGGACTTGTACTCGCCCACCCGGAAGACGTTCCAGTCGATCTCCAGCCTGTCGATGCCTTCCTTGTAGAAGGTGGCGAAGCGGCCGTAGCCCTCCAGCAGCAGCAGGCCCTCGGCGTGCATGTAGATCTCGTCGGCGCACGAGGCCAGGTAGTACTGGCCGTGGTCGAACCCGTCGCCGACCGCGACCACCTTCTTGCCGGCCTTCTTGAACTCGTCGATCGCGGCGCGCAGGTCCTGCAGCTTGGACAGCCCCGCGCCGCCCATGCCGTCGGCGTCGATCAGCAGCACCTTGATGCGCTTGTCGTCCTTGGCGCGGCGGATCGCGTCCACCAGGTCCTTGAGCAGCGTCTCGCGGGGCTCGCCACCCGCCAGGCGCGCGCGGGCCCGGTCGGCCGCGTCGCCGGTGAGCTGCTCGACCACGTCGCCCCGCGGGTTCAGGACCAGCACCGAGTCCTTGGGCACCTTGGTGCCGCCGCGGAAGAGGGCCGCGAGCACAAGCAGGACGAACAGGAGGAACACGCCGTTCCAGAAGACCCGGCGTGACAGGTCGAGCGCACGGAAGGCGCCCCTCGCGATCCTTCGCAGCGTGCCAGGCTCAGCGTCCATGTCGGCTCCTCGTTTCCGTCTAAGTTACCCCTCGACGTCGGTTTGCGTCAGCCGCCGGCCACCGGCGGGATGAAGACCAGCTCGTCGCCGTCCTCGAGGGCGGCCTCGAACGGGACGTAGCGCCGGTTGACGGCGGCGGACAGGCTGCGCCGGCGCTCCTGCAGGGCCGGGCAGGCCTCGCACAGGCGGCCCCACGCGGCCTCCGGCGTCGCGCCCGCGGGCAGGTCCAGCCACACCTCGCCCTGCCCCATCGTCTCCCGCAGCGAGGCGAACAGCCGCACGCGCACGCGCATCCACGGTCACGCTGCCACGGGTGGGACGGACGGTCAAACGGGTCTAGACTGGGCTTTGGGCACATGCGCGACTCGTTCGGCCGCACCATCGACTACCTGCGCATCTCGGTCATCGACCACTGCAACCTGCGGTGCGTCTACTGCATGCCCCTGCGCGGCCTCAGCTTCATCCCCTCGCCCGAGCTGCTGACGGCGGAGGAGATCGAGCAGGTGGCGCGGGCGGCGGTGGCGGTCGGCTTCCGCAAGTTCCGGCTGACGGGCGGCGAGCCCACGCTGCGGCCCGACCTGGTCGAGATCGTGGGCCGGATCGCGTCCATCCCGGGGGCGGAGGACGTGGCCATGACCACGAACGCGATCCTGCTGCCGCGGTTGGCGCGGCCGCTCAAGGAGGCGGGCCTGCGCCGGGTGAACGTCCACGTCGACACGCTGGACCCGGAGCGGCTCAAGCGGCTGATGCGCTTCGGGACCCTGGCCGAGATCGAGGCCGGCCTGGCGGCGGCCGAGAAGGCGGGGCTCACGCCGGTCAAGATCAACGTCGTGGTGACGCGCGACTACAACGACGAGGACGTCGTGGAGATGGCGCGGCGGGCCAAGGAGCGCGGCTGGCACGTGCGGTTCATCGAGCTGATGCCGCTCGGAGGCGGCGAGGCCGCGCACGTCGCGCTCTCGCAGTTCGTGCCGTCGCAGGAGAGCCGCCGGCGCATCGAGGAGGCGCTGGGGCCGCTCACCTCGCTGCCCCGCACGAACCTCGCGGACGAGGCGCGGAACTTCCGCTTTGCGGAAGGCGGCGACGGCGTGGTGGGCTTCATCAGCCCCGTCAGCGAGCCCTACTGCGGCTCCTGCAACCGGATGCGCCTGACGGCCGACGGCAAGTTCCACCTGTGCCTGCTCAACGACGACGAGCTCGACGTGAAGCGCGCCCTCCGCTCGGGCGGCGGCGAGACCGAGGTGGCCGCCATCCTGACGCGCGCGGTCGGCCTCAAGCCGACCGGCCACCGGCTCGAGGAAGGCGTCTCCGCCGAGGAGCGCGCGATGTTCCAGATCGGCGGCTAGGGCCTCTCGTCCTGCCACTCCTCGCCGTCCGAGTAGACCTCCTTCTTCCAGATGGGCACGGTGGCCTTGAGGGTGTCGATCGCGTAGCGGCACGCCGAAAACGCCTCGTCCCGGTGGGGTGACGCCACCGCCACCGCGACGCTGGGCTCGCCCACGTGCAGCGAGCCCAGGCGGTGCACGATCCGCACGTCCGTGACCGGCCAGCGGCGTCCCGTCTCCGCCGCGATCTCCTGCATGAGCGGCAGCGCCATCTCCTCGTACGCCTCGTACTCCAGGCGCACCACGGTGCGCCCGCGGTTGTGGTCGCGGACGAGGCCCACGAAGAGGCACAGCGCGCCGTCCCCCGAGGCCGCGCCCGTGAGCGCGGCCAGGTCGATCGGGTCGCGTGTCAGCCGTACCACCCTAGCGCCCGGCCGGCTCTTCCTCGAAGCGCTCGTGCAGGTGCACCGGCTCGGTCTTGCCGCGCATGCGGATGTTCAGCATCTCGACGAACACCGAGAAGGCCATCGCGAAGTAGACGTAGCCCTTCGGGATGTGCTGGTGGAAGCCCTCCGCGACGAGCATGAGCCCGATCATGAGCAGGAACGAGAGGGCGAGGATCTTGACCGTCGGGTGACGGTGCACGAAGTCGCTCACCGGCCGCGCGAAGACCATCATGAACCCGACGGCGACCACCACCGCGGAGATCATCACGCCGACCTGGCTGACCATCCCCACCGCGGTGATCACGGAGTCGAGCGAGAACACGATGTCGAGCATGACGATCTGGATCAGCACGTTCGCGAACGAGGGGCCGCCCTTGCCCGCGGCCTCGCCGTGGGCGCCCTCGAGCTTGTCGTGGATCTCGTGCGTGCTCTTGGCGAGCAGGAACAGGCCGCCCAGCAGCAGCACCAGGTCCCGCCCGGAGATCTCCTGGCCCAGCATCGGCACCACGAAGAGCGGCCGGGTCAGGCGGGTGACCCACGAGATGGAGAGGAGCAGGCCGATGCGCATCAGCATGGCCAGGGCCAGGCCGATGCGCCGCGCCTTGCCCTGCTGCTCCGCGGGCAGCTTTCCGCACAGGATGGAGATGAAGATGATGTTGTCGATCCCGAGCACGATCTCCAGGACGGTCAGGGTCAGGAAACCCATCCAGGCCTGGGGGTCGGTCACCCATTCCATGTCGCTCTCCTCCTCGGCGAATCGGTCAAGCTAGCATCCGCCCTCCCCCACGTCAACGAACGGCGGCGCTTTCGTCAACGGCCGGCCCGGGGGTCCATCGCGACCTCGCCCAGGTCGCGCAGGGCCTTCTGCCAGAGGGCCTCGAACCCGTCGGCCAGGCTCTGCGCGAGCGCCGCGTCGCGCACCAGCAGGGACGCGAACCGTCCTTCCGCCACGAACGGGTGGTCGAGCGACAGCACCACCAGGTCGTCGTCGATGACGTGGAAGGGGTGGCCCATCTCGCCCGAGTAGCGCACGCCCCGCAGGTGGGCCAGCGCCGGCGCGTGCGCGCGCAGGAACGCCATCAGCCGCGGCGCGGAGCGCTCCGAGAACCCGAACACCACGCGATGGTCGAGCCCCCGTCGCCCCACGCTGCGGGACACACGCTTCAGCACGTCGAATCCCTCGGCCGCCATGCGGTCGAGGGCGTGCAGGTCCCCGTCCTCCAGGTACGAGAGGATGCGCTGGCGCGCCCCCGCCAGGCGGACCAGGTGGCGCTTCACGTGGCTCTCCAGGCCGAGCGCGAGGTCCACGAACGTGCGGCCCCCGCGCAGCCGAAGCGGCAGCGCCGCGAGCGTCTCGCGCAGGCGCTCCGCGCGCGAGGCGAACTCCTCGGCCCTCTCCCGCGCGATCCCCACCAGCCGGTCCACCACCAGGTCGGGCGGAAGCGCGGAATACAGCCGCGGGCGCGTCCGCTGGATCTCCACCAGCCCCAGCATCCCCAGCTTCTCCATGGCCAGGTAGATCTTGGAGGTGGGGATGTCGCCCTCGCGGCAGAGGGTCGCTGCGTCGGCGACGCCGTGGACGGCCAGCGTGACCAGGGCGCGCTTCTCGTAGAGCGAGAAGCCCGCCTCGTCGAGCAGCGCCACCTCGGACCAGCGCATCATGTGTTTCTACTCCAGGAAGTAGATGAAAGCGACGCGCGCGCGGCCTACATTCCGCGCGGGGCAGGAGGAGAGCGATGGGCAAGCCGGACGGCGACCACCCGGGCCAGCTGGTTCCGAGCTTCTTCGTGGACTCGGTCGAGACGGAGCGCGCGTTCTACATCGAGAAGCTCGGCTTCTCCCACCGCATGGGGATGGTGGGGCGCGACGGGCGCCTGGACTTCTGCATCGTCACGCGCGGCGCCAGCATGATCATGTTCTCGCGCCCGCAGGAGCGGGTGGAGGGGACCGCGGAGGCCTATCCCACGGCGCGGCCCCTCGAGCTGTACGTCCGCATCGACGACGTGGACGCGTACCACGCCGACGTCAGGAGCCGCGGCGTGACGGTCGAGAAGCCCCTGACGGACCAGTGGTGGGGCGACCGCAACTTCGCCGTGCGCGACCCCTACGGCTACCGGATCTGGTTCAACCAGACGGTGCTCGCTTTCGAGGAGGTGCGGCCGCCCGAGGGCGTGACGATCGTCTGACCGCGTCAGCGGATCCGCCACGGCCGCCGCCGCTTCTCGTGCCGCGAGGCGGCGCCGAAGGCGCGCGACCGCGTGGGCGCTCGGAGCGGGGGCGCATGCGGCCGGAAGCCCACCGAGTGCGCCAGCTTCCGCATCGCGCGCGACTTGCGGGCGCGTACCACGTCGCACGACAGGCCCAGGCGGGCGGCGATCTTGGCCGGCTTCAGCCCTTCGAGCGTCATCAGGACGATCTGCCGCTCCAGGTGCCGCAACCCCTCGAGCCCCTCGCGCACGCGCTTCAGGCGCTCCTCCCGCTCGAGCCCTTCGCCCGGGTCGTGGACCGCGACCTCCGACCAGCCCAGCGGCTCGGCCCGCGGGCGCCCGGCCAGCATCCGCAGGTAGCTGTTGGCCAGGTTGCGCGCGGTCGCGTAGACGAACCCCGCCAGGCGCTCGGGATGCTTCAGGCGGTCCTCGCGGACGGCGCGGACCATCGCCATCAGCACGTCGTCGGCCAGCTCGCGCGCGGCTTCCCTGTCACGCAGCCGCCGCGTGAGGTGGGCCAGGAGCCCGGGGGCGAAGTGCTCGATGAGCTGCTCTTCGGCGAAGAGGTCGCCGTCGATCGCCCGGCGGACGATCGCCGACGCTACCGGCTCACGGGGTGGAGGGAGGTGGACCCCGATCATCGGCGCCTTCGAGACGCTGACTCGTCGTCGTCAAACGTTAGACACAGACGAGATCTGGACGAAAAGTTAGGCTAGGGATCTCCGAAAGTCACGCCCGGGACGTCACATTCCTCCTTCGTTCCCTACTTTTCCGGTTAAGACGTCCAACCTGCGTCCATTCGGAGAAAACGACCCATGCGCTTGCATTTGTCGAGGGGAGTTTCTGCGTCGATCGGTGCCACGCTCCTGCTGGGAGCACCGGCCCTCGCGCAGCTGGTCGACCGTACCCTTGCCCCCAACGTGATCAACGAGGGCATCAACAAGTCGTACGCGGAGCAGATCGGCGCCGGCCGAGGCAACGTGATGACACCGGGCTCATCGCAGTTCATCATCAATCGCGACCCGGCGCGGGCCATCCGGCGGGGCCGGCAGCTCTTTCAAAGGAAGTTCAACAGAATCCAGGGTCAAGGCCCGCTGGAGTTCGACGGTGAAGGTGACATCAACAGGGACCTGATCATCGGAGCCGGCCTGTCGGACAGCTGCGCCTCCTGCCACGGACGCCCGCGCGGGTCCGCCGGTGCGGGCGGAGACGTCGCCACCCGGCCCGACAGCCGCGACGCCCCGCACCTCTTCGGCCTCGGGCTCAAGGAGATGCTGGCCGACGAGATCACGACCGAGCTGCGCACGATCCGCTCCCAGGCGATCGCGCAGGCGCAGCAGTGCCACTGCACCGTGCAGCGCAACCTGATCGGCAAGGGGATCTTCTACGGCCGCATCGTCGCCTTCTCGAACGGCTCCGTGAGCACCTCGCAGGTCCGCGGCGTCGACCCTGACCTGCGCGTGCGGCCCTTCTTCCATCACGGTGGAACCATCTCCATCCGCGAGTTCGCGGTCGGCGCGTTCAACGCCGAGATGGGCCTCGAGTCGCCGGACCCGGATCTGCTGGCGGCCAGCGGCGGCGCGAAGATCACCACCCCCTCAGGCATGGTGCTGGACGGCTCCAAGGACACCATCGAATCCCCTCCGGTCAACAGCCCCACCCACGACGGCGACGACGACGGCGTGGTCAACGAGATCCCCGAGAGCATCGTGGACTTCATGGAGTTCTACCTGCTCCACTACTTCAAGGCGGGTACCGGCCAGCAGTCGACGGACAGCCAGACGGGCCGGGCGCTGATGAGCCAGATGGGCTGCACCTCGTGCCACGTCCCGGACCTCACGATCAACAAGGACCGCCGCATCGCCGACGTGGAGACGCGCTTCGACTCCGCCCAGGGGAACCCTTTCAACCGGCTGTTCGCGACGGCCACCCTCCAGCTCACGGCCGTCGACGACGGCAGCGGCCACCCGACGCTCAAGAAGCCCAACCTGGGGTCCTTCGTGGTCCGCAACATCTTCACGGACTTCCGCCGTCACGACCTGGGACCCAACTTCCACGAGCGCGACTACGACGGGACGATCCGCCGCCAGTTCATGACCACGCCGCTGTGGGGCGTCGGCAACACCGGCCCCTACGGGCACGACGGGCGGAGCATGAACCTGCGCGACGTGATCCTCCGCCACGGCGGCGAGGCGCAGACCGCCCGCGACCGCTTCGCGAACGCGGGGTCCACGGCGCAGCGGCAGGTCGTCGAGTTCCTCAACACGCTCGTCCTGTTCCCGCCCGACGACACGGCCTCCAACCTGCAGCCGAAGGCTCCGACCACGGCCGGCTATCCCCAGGCCGGCCACGGCAGCATCCGGCTGACGGGGCTGTTCAACGACCCCACCGACCTCGAGTGAGGACGACGACGTAAGAGGATGGAAAGCGGGGGCGGCATGAGGAAGCCCACACCTCATGCCGTCCCCGCGACGTGTCCTAGCGCCGCGTGTCGCGGAGCGGGTGCAGGTGGTCGAGAGGGCCGTGGCCCTGGCCGACGGCGTACGAGCGGCGGATGGCCTCGGTGACGTAGTGCTTCGCGCCCCGCACCGCCTCCCGTAGCGAAGCGCCCAGCGCCAGCCGGGCCGCGATCGCGGCCGAGTAGGTGCAGCCGGTGCCGTGCGTGTTCTTCGTGTCGATGCGCGGCGCGCGGAGCTCCAGGATCCCTTCGTCGTCGCACAGGACGTCGACCGCGTTGCCCGGCAGGTGCCCGCCCTTGACCAGCGCGGCCCGCGGGCCCATCGCCTTCAGCTCCTGCGCGGCGTCGCGCATCTGCGCGATGTCCCCGACCGTCCGCCCCAGCAGCGCGCCCGCCTCCATGAGGTTCGGCGTCACCAGCAGCGCGCGCGGGAGCAGCACCTCCAGATAGGCGCGCTCGGCGGCCGGGTCGAGCAGCCGGTCGCCGCCCTTCGCGACCATCACCGGATCCACGACCACGTTCGGGAGCCGGAGCCGGTCGATCGCCGCCGCGACGGCCTCCACGATCGCGCGGTTCGCCAGCATGCCGGTCTTGACCGCCGCGACCGGCATGTCCGACGCGACGGCCTCCACCTGCGCCGCCACCATGGCCGGGTCCAGCGCGACGTAGTCGACGACCGCGACCGAGTTCTGCGCGGTGACGGCCGTGATCGCGGACGTGCCGTGCACGCCGTGCGCAGCGAACGTCTTGAGGTCCGCCTGGATCCCCGCGCCGCCGCCGGAGTCGGAGCCGGCGATGGTGAGCGCGACCTTCACGGGTTCGCCCGGTCCTCGGGGGCGGATGCGGCGCGCAGGCGCTCGGCCAGGCCGGTGAACATGCGGTAGGTCAGGCCCCAGATCACGAGCCCGCCCACGTCGAGGCTCGGGAACGAGAGGGTCGTCGCCTCGTGCACGTATTGCATGGTGGACGCGGACGCGGGATCGAGCAAGGCGCGCAGCGGCAGCCAGTGGAGGCTCGTCACCTCCGGACTGAGCCGCGTGGGCGCCGCCTCGCGCAGCCGGTACACGAACGGCGTGATCGAGAGGTCCATCGGGCGCAGGCGGGCCATGGCGCGCACCTCGTCGAGGGGGCCGATCAGCTCGGCCGCGGCGTGGAGGTCCAGGCCGATCTCCTCGAGCGTCTCGCGCCGCGCGGTGGCCTCGAGGTCGGGATCGCGGGGCTCCGAGCGGCCGCCGGGGAACGCCACCTGCCCGGACCAGGGGTCACGCGGGTGCTCGGCGCGCCGGATGAACAGCGCCTCCAGCCCGTCGGTCCCGTCCCTCAGGATGACGGCGACCGCCGCGCGGGAACGGACGGCATCGGCCACCCGCTCCGCGGGCCTGAGGGCCAGCGCGGCGCGGACCTGCGCGAAATCCACGCCTCGATTGTAGATCGCCTAGGCGCTGCACTCCCCCTCGAGGGCCGTGAGCTGGAACGCCGCCTGCTCTCCCAGGTCCACGAAGTCCTCGGGCACCGCCTGCCCCGCGTCGAGCGACTCGAGGTCGGCCAGCAGCGGCTTCACGCGCGCGAGGTCCACCCGCGCGAAGAAGGCGTCCGCCGGCTCGCCCGTCTCGCGCTCCGCGGCGTAGAAGGCCAGCAGCCGCTCCACCGCCTGCGGCACCCGGCGAGCGGGGATCTTGGCCGCCAGCCGCGCGAAGCGCGCTCCCGCGTCGCCGACGCCTCCACCCAGCATCACGAAGTACTGCGGGAGGACGGAGTCCCCCACCCGCCGCACGCTGCCCTGGAACCCCAGGCCCGCGACGTGATGCTGGCCGCACCCGTTCGGGCAGCCGCTGATCTTCACGTCGAGCCCGGCCGCGACGTCCACCAGGTCCGGCCGCTCGCGCAGCCACTCGCCCAGCAGGCGACCGAGCCCGCGCGACTGCGTGACCGCGATGCGGCAGGTCTCGGCGCCCGGGCAGCTCGTGACGTCGGCCAGCGTGCGCGCGTCCGGCAGGCCGAGACCGGCGGCCACCAGGCGCTCATGGAGCGCGGGCAGGTCGGCGACGCGCACCCAGCGCAGGGCCAGGTCCTGCTCGAGCGTCGTGCGCACGAGGCCGTCGCCGTAGGCTTGGGCCAGGTCGGCCAGGACGCGCAGCTGCGCGCCGGTCACGTCGCCCAGCGGCAGCGTCGCGGTCGCGATCGCGAAGCCGGCCTGTTTCTGTGCGCGCACGTTCGTGCGCAGCCAGCGCTCGTACGAGCCGCCCGCCACCGGCAGGGTCGGGCCGACGGCGGGACGCAGTCCCGGTCCGCTGAGCCGCGCCGCGGACGCGCGTGCCGCGACGGACCGCGTGGTGGGAGCGGGCGCGCGTCCGCCGGGCGCGGCCTCGAGCGGCGGACGGTCCGGATCGAACGGCAGCGCGATGCCTCCCCTCGCGCGGAGGGCCGCGCGGGCGGTCTCGAACGCCGCACGCCACGCGGCGAAGCCCATGTCGCGCATCAGGAACTTGAGCCGGTTGCGCTGCTTGTGCTTGAAGTCGCCCCGGTCGTGGAAGACCTGCAGCACGGCCTCGGTCACCTCCAGGATCTCGCCCGCGGGCAGGAAGTCGTAGAGCAGCTCGCCCGAGCGGGGCAGGATCGAGGTGCCGCCGCCGACGGTCACGCGGAACCCGCGACGGCCCGCGGGGTCGATGCTCGCCCGCCAGCCCAGGTCGTTGATCGCCGTCAGCGCGTGGTCGGCGGGGCAGCCCTCGAACGCGATCTTGAACTTGCGTGGCAGCGCCGCGGCCAGGGGGTGGCGCAGGAAGTACCGCGTGAGCGCCTCCGCGTACGGCGTGACGTCGAACACCTCGTCGGCGGCGACGCCCGCGTCCGGGCAGGCGGTCACGTTGCGCACCGCGCTGCCGCAGGCCTCCCGCGTGGTGAGCCCCGCCTCCGCCAGGCGGTGCATCACCTTCTCGACGTCGTGCAGCTTCAGGAAGTGGAACTGCACGTTCTGGCGCGTCGTCACGTGCCCGAAGCCGCGCGAGTACGCGTCGGCCACGTCGGCCAGCGCTTCGAGCTGCGCCCCGTCGAGCACGCCCTGCGGGATCTTGACCCGCATCATCTGCGCGTCCTCCGCCTGGCGCTGGCTGTAGGTGCCTCGCACCAGGCGGAACGCGCGCCACTGGTCCGGCGTCAGCTCGCCGCGCTCGTAGCGCTCCAGCGTCGCCACGAACTCGTCGATCTCCGCGACGTCCGCGAAGCCCAGCCGGGCCCGGCCGAGCGTGGTCGTCTCACCGGACGGCATAGGCGTCTCCTTCCTGCACGGCGGGCACGGCCGCGCCCAGCGTCGCCGCCAGCGAGACGACCGCGCCGATCACGAGCGTTCCGGCGGCGTCGGTCTCCGGCAGCGGGGCCTCGCCCAGCGCGTCCAGCGTTCCCGTCCACGCCTGCTGCTCCTCCGTGAAGGCGCCGTGCACGATCGCGGCCGGCGTCGCCGCCGGCCAGCCGCCGCGCAGGAGCAGCGCTGCGATCGTGGCGCGCGCGCCGAGGCCCATCAGCACCACGACCGTGGCGCTCCCGGCCGCCAGCCCCTCCAGCACCGGGCGATAGCCGCTCTCGGCGTGGCCCGCGACCACGACGAACGCGGACGCGAGCCCGCGGTGGGTCACCGGGATGCCGGCCGCCGCGGGCGCCGCCACCGCGCTGCTGATCCCGGGCACGACCTCGAAGGGAACGCCCGCGGCCGCGAGCGCCAGCGCCTCCTCGCCTCCACGGCCGCAAACGAACGGGTCGCCGCCCTTGAGCCGCACGACACGCCGGCCACGGCGGGCCGTGGTGATCATCAGCCGGTGGATCGTCTCCTGGTCGACGCTGGGCCGGCCCGCGCGCTTTCCGACCGGGAAGCGCTGTGCGCGCGGCGCCAGGTCGAGCGTGGCCGGCGAGACGAGCGCGTCGTAGAGCACGAGGTCCGCCTCGGACAGGACGCGCGCGGCCCGCCGGGTCAGCAGGTCGGGGTCGCCGGGGCCGGCGCCCACGAGCCACACGAAGCCGCTCACGGCGTCGCCCCCACGCGCTCCGCATAGAGCCGGTTGAGGGCTTCGAGCAGCAGCGGCCGCCGCTGCTGGAAGGGGACGCCGGCCAGGCGCTGCCGCTCGCGGAGGTCTCGCGCCTCGGCGACCCAGGACTCGATCTCGTCCGGCAGCACGGCCTCGAGCCCTTCGCGCACCAGCCCGGCCAGCGCGGGCGCGCGTCCCTCCGTCGCCACCGCGATGGTGAAGCCGCCGCGGCGGAGCACACCGCCGGTGTACGCGGTCGCGGTGGCCACGTCGTCGACGGCGTTCACGAAGACCCGGTGCGCGGACGCGGCCGCGACCACCGCGCGGTTCACCTCCGGCGGCGCCGCCGCCACCACCAGCCAGGCGCCGTCCAGGTCCCACGGCTCGAACGGCCGGCGCCAGATCTCCACCTCGGCCGCCTCGAACTCCGGCCGCACCTCGGGCGCCACCACCGCCACCTGCGCACCCGAGGCCAGCAGCGCCGGCAGCTTGCCCGCCGCCACGCGCCCCGCGCCGACCACCAGCACCCGGCGGCCGGCCAGCTTGAGGAACAACGGGAAGAGGGGCTCGCTCACGAGGCGCGCTCCTCCGCTATCGCCGCCACGAGGCCGCGCGACTCGAGCGCGGCCCAGATGAGGTCCAGGCTCTCCTCCACCGTCTCGCGGTCGCTGCGCACGACGACGTCGGGGGCTTCGGGCGCCTCGTAGGGGTCGGACACGCCGGTGAAGTGCGCGATCTCTCCCGCCAGCGCCTTCTGGTAAAGCCCCTTCACGTCGCGCGCGGCGAGCGCCTCCAGGCTCGCGTCGGCAAAGACCTCCACGAACGGGATGCCGTCGGCCTGCGCGCGCCGGCGGACCTCGTCCCGCGCGGCCGCGTAGGGCGCGATGGCGGCCGTGACGACGGCGACGCCGTTGCGCGCGAGCAGCCGCGCGACGTACCCGATGCGGTCGATGTTGGTGTCGCGGTCCTCGCGCGAGAAGCCGAGCCCCTTCGACAGGTGCGTCCGGACCTCGTCCCCGTCCAGCACCTCGACCGGCCGCACGGGTCCGAGCTCGCGGCGCAGTGCCTCGGCCAGCGTCGTCTTGCCGGCGCCCGAGAGGCCGGTGAACCAGACGATGAAGCCGCCGGTGGCGCGGACCCGCGGCGTCGGCGCGGCCGACGGCCCGCCGTAGTGGGCCCGCAGCACGCGCGCCACCTCGGGCCGCGTGAACTGCGACGGCAGGCGGCCGCCCGCGCGCAGGATCTCGCGCACGCGCGTGCCCGACAGCTCGACGCGCGACTCGCGGCCGTGTGCGCACGTGCGCGTGGAGGCCAGCGCGTCGCAGGCGCGGCAGAAGAACGTGGGCTCGAGCCGCAGCGGCTCGACGCCCAGCTCCGCGCGCGTGAAGCGGTCGAAGATCCGCTGCGCGTCCAGCGGTCCGTAGAAGCGGCCCACCCCGGCGTGGTCGCGGCCCACGATCAGCCGGTCGATGCCGTAGTTCTTGCGGACGATCGCGTGGAACAGCGCCTCCCGCGGGCCCGCGTAGCGCATGGCGGCGGGGAACGCGGCCAGCAGGGTGCGCTCGGGCGGGTAGTACTTCTCGAGCAGCACCTCGTAGGCCTGGAAGCGCACGGACGCGGGCACGTCGTCGTCCTTGGTCTCTCCGACCAGCGGGTGGATGACGAGCCCGTCCGCCATCTCCAGCGCCAGCTTGGTCAGGTGCTCGTGCGCGCGGTGGATGGGGTTGCGCGTCTGGAAGCCGGCCACGCTGCGCCAGCCCCGCTCGGCGATGCGCGCCCGCAGCGCGCGCGGCGTCAGGCGGTGCGCCGCGAACGGCAGGTCGTCCGGGAGCGGCAGCACGGTCACGGGGCCGGCCACCAGCGTCCGCGGGCGGTCGAGCAGATAGGCGACGCCGGGGTGGGACGGGTCCTCGGTCCCGTAGACGGCGCGCGACTCCTCGAGCGGGTCGCGCTGGAAGATCTCCTCGACCTCCAGGACCCCCCACAGGCGGCCCGCATGCACCAGCGCCGCCTCGCTTCCGACACGCAGGCGCGCGCGCGTCTCGTCGTCGACGGCGAGCGTGAGCGGCAGCGGCCAGACCGTGCCGTCGCGCAGGCGCAGCTCCGCCAGCACGTGGCGGTAGTCGGCCGAGCCCAGGAAGCCCGTGAGCGGGCTGGCGGCCCCGGTCGCGATCAGCTCCAGGTCCGCCCGCTCGCGCGCGTCGAGCGCGATGCGGGTCAGCGTCTCCGCGCGGGCGCGCAGCCGCTCCTGCTCGGCCTCCGCCGCGAAGCGATCCACCAGCGTGCCGCCGTGTGGCGCCAGCCGTCCGTCGTCCGCCGTTCCGCTCATCTCGCCGCTCCTCTCACTTGGTCCTCGACGACGGCGTCCGGCCGTGGTCTCGAATGGATGCCGCACTCGCTCTTGCCCTGCCCGCGCCAGCGGCCGGCGCGCTCGTCCTCGCCCGGCGCCACGCGGCTGGTGCAGGGAACGCACCCCACGCTGGGATAGCCGTGCGCGTGCAGCGTATTGACCGGCACGCCGTGCGTGGTGAGGTGGTCCCACACGCGGGCGCGCGGCCAGTGCGCCAGCGGGTTGATCTTCACGAGCCCGTGGACGGGATCGCTCTCCAGCACGCGCGTCTGCGCGCGCGAGGGGGTCTGCTCGCGGCGGATCGCGCTGATCCAGGCCGCGTGCCCGTCGAGCGCGCGGGCCAGCGGCTCCACCTTGCGCAGGTGGCAGCAGCGGTCGGGGGCGCGCTCCCACAGGAGCTCCCCGTGCGCGGCCGCCTGCTCCTCGACGGTCTGACGGGGGCGGACCGCGCGGATCGTCCGTCCGTAGCGCAGCTCCAGGCGCCGCCAGAGCGTGCGCGTCTCGGGGAAGAGGAGCCCCGTGTCGAGCGTGAAGACGTCCACGTCCAGCTCGAGCCGCGCGATCAGGTCGAACAGGACGCAGCCCTCGGGGCCGAAGCCGAACGCGAACGCGAGGCGGGGCGCGAAGCGCTCCGCCGCCCAGGCCAGGACGTCGGCGGCGTCCGCCGACTCCAGCCGACCGTACTCGGATTGCCTCTCCGCCACGTCCACGTCTCCGACGCCTCCCCTCCTGGCGGGCCGCGCTCGCGGCGGCCCCAAAAAGCGAAAGGCCCGGGGCTTGAAGCCACCGGGCCTTTGATCCGCTCGTCAGCGCGTGTTCTAGGGCGAGAGCATGCGGGGCGCAGCGGGGCGGGCGCCGGGGCCTCTCCGGGCCATCCGACAACAACACATGCTCATGCGCCGCGCGTCCATACCGTCAGATTTACGCCGCGACCGCCGATCCGTCAACCCCGAACATGCGTCATAGGGTGAGGCGATAGCCCGCGCCGCGCACGGTCTCGAGGTGCCTCGGGAACCGCGGGTTCACTTCGATGTACCGGCGCAGGCGCACGATGAAGTTGTCGACCGCGCGCGTCTCGGTGTCCGGCGAGAGGTTCCAGACCTTCTCCAGGATCTCGCCCTTGCCCACCACGCGGCCCTGGTTCTGGACCAGCAGCTTGAGCAGCGTCGCTTCCAGGACCGTCAGCCGGAACGTCTCGCCGCGCGCCCGCACCTCGAAGCTCGCGAAGTCCACCTCGGCGTCCCCGATCCGCACCGTCTGCGGGTCGCCCTCGCCCCGCGTCCAGTCGCGCCGGCGCAGCAGGCCCTTGACGCGCGCCAGCAGCACGGGCAGGTCGAATGGCTTCGCCAGATAGTCGTCCGCTCCCACCGTGAGCCCCTGCACCACGTCCTCGGGCAGGCTCTTGGCGGTCAGCATGAGCAGCGGGGTGTAGTTGCCCGCCTCGCGCATGCGCTGGGCCAGGGAGATGCCGTCGAGGCCGGGCAGCATCACGTCCAGCACGACCAGCTCGTGCGCGGGCGGGGCGATCAGGATGTCGAGGGCGCGCAGGCCGTCGTCCACCACCTGCACCTCGTAGCCCTCCAGGCCGAGGTTGAACTCGATGCCCTTCGCCAGGTTGGCCTCGTCCTCCACCAGCAGCACGCGCGCGCCCATCAGGCGAGCACCTCGCGCGCCTCCGTCTCGCCCGCTTCGCTCGGCGCGTCGGGCAGCACGCCCGGGAGCGTGACCGTGAACACCGAGCCCCGGTCGAGCCCGGGGCTGTCCGCGGCCACCGTGCCCTTGTGCGCCTTCACCACCGACCGCACGATGAACAGGCCCAGGCCGGTGCCGGTGCGGCTGCGGCGCACCTCGGACCCGATGCGGTAGAAGCGGTTGAAGATGAGGCGCAGGTGCGCGCGGCTCATGCCGATGCCGTGGTCGCGCACGCGCAGGTGCGCCTGGCCGTCCTGGTCGGGCCTCAGCTCGACCTCGACGCGCACCTCGTGGTCGCGCGAGTACTTGACGGCGTTGTCCAGCAGGTTCAGGACGGCCGTCTCCAGCGCCGGCGCGTCGCCCATCACCCGCAGCGACTCCGACCCCTCGTAGACGATGCTCTCAGGGGGGAGCTGGTGGCGCGTGCGGGTGAGGTCCACCGCCCGGCGCACCACGCGGGCCAGGTCCAGCGGGCGCGGGTCCGCCACCCGCTTGTCCGTGTACATGGCGGCGTTCAGCACGTTGTTGATGGTGGCGTTGAGCCGGTCCAGGTCCTGGCTCATGGTGCCGTAGAAGTCCCGGCGCTTCTCCTCCGACAGCTCGCGCATGCGCAGCGTGTCGATGTAGAGCTTGAGCGAGGCGACAGGGGTCTTCAGCTCGTGCGTCACGGCGCTCACGAAGTTGGACTGCCGCTCGTTGAGGCGCACCTCCCGCACCAGCAGGACGACCATCAGGCTCAGCCCGCCGATCAGCAGCAGGAAGAGCACGGTGCCGAGGAAGTAGACGACCAGGCGCAGCGTGTTGGCCCTGGGGATCCCGCCCTCCGCGCCCAGGATGTGCCAGCCGACCGTGAGCGCCATCGCGACGGCGATCAGCGACACGCCCATCGTGATGTGCAGCCACTTGGGACGCTTCGCGGGAGCGAGCTGTTGCGGCCCGGGAGTCACAGCAGCTTGTCGGCGTTCTGCACCACGCGCGCGACGCCCGCGCGGCGGCGGAAGCGGGACGAGCCGGCGAGCGCCAGCTGCGCCTTGAGCCGCGCCCAGGCCGACTTCGCGTGCAGGGCGCGCACCGCGGAGGCCATCAGCCGGCGCAGATCCTCGCCGTAGGGATACCACCACAGCTTGGGGGCGCGAGCGGGGTCGCGTGTCACGTACTTCCACTGGACCATCTCGCGCAGCCCCGCCAGGCCGTGCGTGCGGCCGATCCCGCTCTGCTTGAAGCCGCCCCAGGGCGCGGCCGGCTCGCCGAACGTGGAGATGCAGTCGTTGATGCTGACGGCGCCCGCCTGCAGCTCCTGCTGGAGCCGGCGCGCCGTGTCCCCGTCCCGCGTCCAGCCGCTCGCGGTGAGGCCGTAGTCCGACTCGTTCGCGAGACGGATGGCCTCGTCCAGGCCGCTCACCGCCATGATCGGCAGCACGGGCCCGAACGTCTCCTCGCGCATGATCCGCATGTCGTGGGTGACGTTCGTGAGCACCGTCGGCGGGTAGAAGAAGCCCGGCCCGGCCGGCGTCTCCCCGCCCGTCTCGACCTTGGCCCCGCGCGCGACTGCGTCCGCGACGTGCTCCTCGACGATGCGGCGCTGCCGCTCGAGCGTGAGCGGCCCCATGTCCGTGTCGCCGCGGCCGGGATCGCCCGTGCGCAGGGCGCGGGTACGCTCCACCACCTTGCGCACGAACTCGTCCGCCACGGGCGCCTCGACGTAGACGCGCTCGACGGACGCGCAGGTCTGCCCGGCGTTCAGGAACGCGCCCCACACGATGCCCTGCGCCGCCAGGTCCAGGTCCGCGTCGCGGCAGACGACCGCGGCGTCCTTGCCCCCCAGCTCCAGCACGACCGGGGTCAGGTTCTTCGCGGCCGCCGCCATCACGCGCTTCCCGGTCGCCACGCTCCCGGTGAAGACGATCTTGCCGACGCGCGGGTCCTCGACCAGGCCCGCGGCCACCGCGTCGTCCGTCGCCACCACGTTGACCACCCCCGGCGGGAGCCCGGCACGGCGGAAGATCTCGCCCACCTCGAGGCCGGCCAGCGTGGTCGCGGGCGCGGGCTTCAGGACGACGGTGTTGCCCGCGATCAGCGCGGTCGCCACGCAGATGAGGGGCAGGCTCAGCGGGTAGTTCCAGGGCGAGATCACGAGCACCACGCCGTAGGGCACCTGCAGCAGGCGGCCTTCCTTGTGGGCCAGGACCAGCACGGCGGACTCGACGTCCTCCTCGCGCAGCGCCTCCTCGGAGGAGGACGCCAGGTGCTTGAGCGCGTCCAGCGCGGGGAGCACCTCGGCGGCGTGCCCTTCGGCCTCGGGCTTGCCCTGCTCCCTGGCGATCAGGCGGGTCATCTCGTCCGCGCGCTCGACCAGCACGTCGCGCGCGCGCAGCAGGTAGCGGGCCCGTTCGCGGAAGGGCAACGCGCTCCAGGCCGGGAACGCGGCCCGGGCCGCCTCGACGGCGGCTCCGGCCTGGGCACCGGAGAGGAGGCTGACCTGGGCGAAGGGACGGCCGTCCGCGGGGCTGATCGTGTCGCGCACGCCCGCCGCCCCGGTCTCGTCCCGGCCGTTCACGATCGAGTGGCGCGTCGCGAGCGCGGCCGGGGTCTCCGTGAGTGTGGCCATGCCGGCATTCTCCACCCGCGTCCGGCCGCAAGTCCAGGAAGCGGTTGGTACAATGATCCTCGTGAAGGCACTGATGGCGGGACGAGACCACGCGACGAGCGACGAGCTGCGCGACGCGAACGAGCGGTTCTACCGCGCGCTCGAGACGTTGGACCTGGCGGCGATGGAGCGCCTGTGGCTGCACGAGCCCTGGATACGCTGCATCCATCCGGGGCGGGACGTCCTGGTGGGCTGGGAGAGCGTGCGCGACTCCTGGCGGCGCATCTTCCAGGACACGCCCTGGCTCCGCGTGACGGCCACGCAGGTGCAGGTCCAGGTGTTCGGCGACGTGGCCCTCGTCGGGTGCGCGGAGAACATCACCACCGGGAGCAACGGCGACGTCGGCGTCGCCGTGGCCCAGGCCACCAACCTGTTCCAGCGCACCGCCGAGGGCTGGAAGCTCCTCCACCACCACGCGTCGAGCGCGCCCGTGCACGTCACCCAGCCGTTCAGCGGTATCGTCCAGTAGCACTTCGCCGTCGTACCGTGCGCCTCTTGGAGGGATCCGGATGTCCGCGCGGCGACGCCTCGCCCGGTCACTGGCCATCGTGGCGCTGTGCGCCCCGGCCGCCCGCGCTCTCGCGTCGGGGGTCGAGGTGGTGGACGTCGTGTCGGGTCGGGCCGCCCAGGCCGCGGGCCTGAGAGCGGGCGACCGCCTGGTGGGATGGAGCCAGGCGGGCGAAAGCGGGACGCTCGCGTCCTCCTTCGACCTGCTGGAGCTCGAGGCGGAGCGCGCGCCGCGCGGGCCGGTGAGCCTCGACGTCCGCCGCGGAGACGAGCGGCTCCGCCTGGCGCTCTCCCCCGACGACTGGGGGCTCGACGCGCGCCCCGAGCTTCCCGCGGACCTCGGCGCCATGCACGACGAGGCCCGGCGCGCGGCCGGGGTCGACGCGTCGATCGAGCGGCTGCGCGAGCTGGAAGCCCGCCTGGGCGGGTTTCCGACCGAGGTCCGCTGCTGGGCGCGGCTGGAGATCGCGAAGCGGGAGGCCTCGCGCCGGAACCCCGACGCCCGGACGCAGGCGATCCGTGACGCGATCGCCCTCGCCCGCACCGACGGCCCCGCGTGGCTTCGGTCCCGGCTCCTGGAGCTGCTGGGCCAGTCGCTCATCGAGCTCGAGCGCTTCGAGGAGGCCGCTTCCGTCCTGGGCGAGGCGCTGGCGCTCCGGCCCGCCGCCGATCCACCCAGCCTGGCGCGCGCGGCGATCCACGAGAAGCTCATGACGGCAGCGTACCTGCGCGGCAAGGGCATGGAGGAGGCGCGCCCCGGCCTGCGGGACGCGCTGGCCCAGCAGGAGCGCCTGGCCCCGCGCAGCTTCGCGATCGTCCGCACGATGCTCGCGCTGGGGCCGGTCCTCGACTCGGAGCCCGAGGC
>JAICEW010000007.1 GCA_025923995.1 Vicinamibacteria bacterium
CCGAGCCGTTCAGGGTCAGCACGCCGTCCTGCACGCCCGCGCCCACGCTGTCGAACACGCCATAGTTGACCGAGCGCAGGATCGTGTCCCGCACCGCCTTCAGCAGCTGCGCGTCCGAGCGCTCCTGCTCGGGGACCACGCGCAGCCGGTTGTCGACGTTCTTCGTCTCCTTGCGGGCGGCCTTCTCCACCTCGCGCTGCGCGCGCACGGTGAGCACCGCGCCGTCCAGGACAGCCCGGTCGCCCTCCGACGACACGCGGATGTCGCCCTGCGCGAACAGGCCGGCCTTCTCCAGGCGCTTCTCGATCTTCTGGGCCAGGCCCGAGTCGTCGGCCAGGGCAGGCAGGGCCGCGGCGACCATCGCCACCGCCGCCAGGCTCCACTTGCGGATCATGTCCGTCCTCCTGTGGCGCTCGCCCCCACGAGCACCCGACTGAGCTACGTAGCAAGGGCACTGCCACGGCTCGGGCGCGCGTCAAAGGAGGTCAACCCACGGGAGGACACGGCTTTGCAGGGACGGTCGTGTGCCCGATCACAGGAACGCTGTGTCCTGCGGCGAGGACGCGTCAGGACGCCGGCTCGACCCCCTCGACGCGCGGCCACTTGAGGCGGAAGATGCAGGCCGGCCGGCCGTCGCACTGGCAGGCGCGCTCGTGGACCTCGACGGGCCCGCCGGTGAGCAGCTCCACCGCGGCGCGCAGGTAGCCGCGCGAGCCGCGGCAGTACACCTCGTCCACCTCGGGGAAGTCGCGCGCGGACAGCTCGCCCTCGGTGAAGCCCAGCCGCCGGTACTCGAACCGCCCGAACGTGGTGAGCCGCTCGTGCTCGTCCGCGAGGCGCGAGAGGAAGCCGTGCACGTTCACCAGCCGCGCGTGCTCGCCCAGCAGGTCGGTGCGGTGGCGCGCGGAGACCGCCCCCAGCCGCTCGAAGAGGCCGGGATCGTCCGGCGCCAGCTGCCGGGCGATGCACCGGTCGAGCGTGTTCAGGCTGCGGAACGGGTACCAGGCGTCGCGGTCGAGGCCCGAGAGACGCGCGCGCTCCTCGGGAGGAAGCGCCGCCATGACCCTGGCCAGCGCCTCGTAGCCGTAGTACTCGCGGACGTACTCGAAGCGGACGTGGAAGAAGTGCCCCTTGAGGCAGGGGCCGGGCGGCGGGCCGGGCTCGCTCACGGCTGCTCGCGCATCTTCGGGACGAGAACCCTGGATGCATTATATGTCCCCCGGTCGGACCCGTCCTTGACCCCGGGCGGCGCCTCGCACTACTTTGAGCCGCATGAGCGGACTGGCCGGGAAGCGGGCGCTGGTGACGGGCGGCGGCCGCGGCATCGGACGCGCGGTCGCCCTGGACCTGGCCCGCGCGGGCGTGGCGGTGGCGGTCGCGTCGCGCACCGCGGCCGAGCGCGACGCGGTCCGGGCCGAGGTGGAGGCGCTGGGAGTCACCGCGGCCGCGGTGCCCTGCGACGTCTCGCGCGTCGACGACGTGCGCGAGATGTTCCGCCTGGCGCGCGCCGCGCTGGGCCGCGTCGACATCCTGGTGAACGGCGCGGGCGTGGCCCCCTCCGCCCCCCTGGTCAAGACGCCGGACGACATGTGGCACGCGGCCCTGCAGACGAATCTCTCGGGCGCCTTCTACTGCCTGCGCGAGGCGCTGCCCGAGATGGCGCAGCGCGGCTGGGGACGCGCGATCAACGTGGCCTCGATCGCGGGCAAGACCGGCAACCCGTACATCGCCGCCTACTCGGCCAGCAAACACGGCCTGCTGGGCCTCACCAAGGTGGCCGCGCTGGAGATGGCGGAGCACGGCGTGACGGTGAACGCGGTCTGCCCCGGGTACGTGGACACGCCGATGACGGACGCGGGGGTCGCGCGCATGGCGGAGAAGACGGGCCGGCCGGCCGCCGAGATCCGCAAGCGGATCGAGGACATGAGCCCCCAGAAGCGCCTCGTCAGCTCCGAGGAGGTCTCGGCGCTCGTGCTGTTCCTGTGCGGCGACGCCGCGCGCGGGATCACGGGACAGGCGCTCAGCATCGACGGCGGCACGGTGGTGTGATGGCGAAGCTCACGCCGGTCAATCCCGACTCGCTGGCGCGCCCGGTCGGCTTCAGCCACGGCATGAAGGGCTCCGGCGACCTGGTGTTCGTCGCCGGCCAGATCGGCTGGAACCGCGAGGGCCGGATGGTGTCGGACGACCTCGCCCTCCAGTTCGCGCAGGCCCTCGAGAACGTCCTCGACGTCGTGTGGGCGGCGGGCGGCTCCCCCACCTCGGTGGCGCGCATGACCGTCTACGTGACGGACAAGGCCGACTACGTCCGCAAGCGCAAGGCGATCGGCGAGGCCTGGCGCAAGCGCATGGGCAGACACTACCCGGCCATGGCGCTGGTCGAGGTGGTGGCGCTGGTGGAGGACGACGCCAAGGTCGAGATCGAGGCGACCGCGGTCCTGTGACCCCGAGGTCCTTCCGTTACGAAGAGGCGGGCGGCGTCGCCACCATCACCCTCGACCGCCCGCAGGCCCTCAACGCGCTGACGTTCGAGGTCTACCGCGAGCTGACCGACACCTTCCGCGGGCTGGCCGGCCGCGCCTCGGTGCGCGCGGTCGTGCTGACAGGCGCCGGTAACGCGTTCTGTACCGGCGGCGACGTGAAGGAGATCATCGGGGAGCTGCTGCACCGCGACGCCGCGGGGCTGCTCGAGTTCACCCGACTCACCTGCGACCTGGTCCGCGCGATGCGCGCGCTGCCCCGGCCCATCGTGGCGTCGCTCAACGGGACGGTGGCCGGCGCGGGCGCGGCCATCGCGGTCGCCTCCGACCTGCGCGTCGCGGCCGACACCGCGCGCATCGCGTTCCTGTTCGTCAAGGTCGGCCTGGCGGGGGCGGACATGGGCTGCGCCCACCTGCTGCCCCGCATCGTGGGGCTGGGGCGCGCGACCGAGCTGCTGATGACGGGCGCGTTCGTCGACGCGGACGAGGCGCACCGCATCGGCCTCTACAACCGCGTGGTGCCGCTCGCCCGCCTGGGGGAGGAGACGTCCGCGCTGGCGGCGACACTGGCCCGCGGGCCGGCCGCGGGCCTGGCCCAGACCAAGGACGCGCTCAACCGCGAGCTGCACATGGACCTGGAGGCGGCGCTGGACCACGAGGCGCGCGTGCAGGCGGAGCTGATGGCGGAGCCGGACTTCCACGAGGGCTTCGCCGCGTTCATGGAGAAGCGCAGGCCGCGGTTCAAGGGCGCGCCCGAATGACGCCACGCGAGCCGTTCTTCGACGAGCCACACCGCGCGCTGGCCAGCCTCGTGCGGGCGTTCGGCGACAAGTACCTGCGCGCGTCAGGTCCCGACGAGACCGACCCCGACGGCCGCACCCGCGAGCTCGTGCGCCGGCTGGCCGACGCGCACATCCTCGAGTGGGCGGTGCCCCCGCCCTACGGGAGCATGGACCTGCGCGGCCTGGTGGCCGTGCGCGAGGGGCTGGCCTACTTCTCGTCGCTGGCCGACACCGCGTTCGCGATGCAGGGGCTGGGGTCGTACCCGCTCAGCAAGGCCGGCAGCGACGTGCAGAGGAACCGCTGGCTGCCCGAGGTGGCCCGCGGGAGCGTGATCTGCGGCTTCGCCGTGACCGAGCCGGAGGCCGGATCGGACCTGGCGGCCATCCGCACGCGGGCCACGCGCGAGGGGTCGATCTTCCGGCTGCGCGGCGTCAAGACGTTCATCTCGAACGCCGGCCTCGCGGGCCTCTACACCGTGCTGGCCCGCACCGGCGAGGGCGACGGCCACGACGGGCTCTCGATGTTCCTGGTCGACGCGGACGCGCCCGGCCTGGGGATCAAGCCGCTCGAGGCCATGGCGCCCCACCCGCTGGGCGAGATCCGCTTCGAGGAGACCCCGGCGGTGCTCCTGGGTGAGGAGGGCAAGGGCTACAACCTGGCGCTCGCCACCCTGGAGACGTTCCGGGCCAGCGTGGGCGCGGCCGCGTGTGGCCTGGCCGCGCGTGCGCTCGACGAGGCGCTGCGCTGGACGCAGGTGCGCCGCCAGTTCGGACGGCCGCTCTCCGAGTTCCAGGCGACGCAGATGGCCCTCGCGGAGATGCACGTCGAGCTGGAGGCCGCGCGCGCGCTGGTCCGGCACGCCGCCTGGCTGCGCGACCAGGGCGAGCCGCGCATCCCGAAGGAGGCGGCGGCGGCCAAGCTCTACGCGACGGAGGCGGCCCAGCGCGTGGTGGACCGCGCCTTGCAACTGCATGGAGGGCAGGGCCTGATGCGCGGCTCGACGCCGGAGCGGCTGTACCGCGAGGTGCGGGCGCTGCGCATCTACGAGGGCACGAGCGAGATCCAGAAGCTCGTGATCGCGCGGCACCTGCTCAAGGAATCACGCTAGAGGGACACGAAACCATGGGACGCATCGTCGATCTGTTCGGTGAGGTGGCGGCGGAAGCGGACGAGGGGACGGAGGGCCTGGTCCTGGGTCCCGAGGCCTGGGAGCGGCTGCGCCAGGACTGGCGCGACGAGGACATCGAGGACGCCCTCACGCTGGTGCACGAGAGCCTGCTCCAGGGCGAGCTGGTGGACTCGGCCGACAGCCTGTCCGCGCGCCTGGTGGAGGTGCTGGGGGCGTTCGGCGCGGCGGCGGCGTTCAAGGAGGCCGAGGCCGGCCGCGGCGCGCTCTCCCTCGACGTCATCGGTCACCTGGCGCGGCGGGTGGCCCGCCTGGAGGAGATCCTCGCGGTCTTCCGCGACGGCGCACCGCCGGACCGGCGCCGGTTCGACGAGCTCCAGCGTCGCCTGATGGACGTCGGGATCGAGGACGAGATGGAGCGCGGGCGGGAGGACGACGCGGAGGCGGACGAGGAGGAGTGAGCGGGCGCGAAGGCGCGCTGCTCTTCCAGCCGTTCCCCCTGGGCCGGCACGGGCGGTCGCTGCCCAACCGCATCTGGGTGCCCGCCATGGTCACCTGGCGCGGGACCGAGGACGGCTTCGTGACGCCGGCGGTGCGCGAGATCTACCTGCGCTACGCGCAGGGCGGCGCCGGCATGATCGTGCTGGAGGCGACCGGCGTCCGCGACGTGGCCAGCGGGCCGCTCCTGCGCCTCTCGCACGACCGGTTCGTGCCCGGCCTGCGTGCGCTGCGCGAGGAGATGCGCGCCGCTTCGAGCGCGCTGGTCGTCCCCCAGATCATCGACTTCCTCAAGATCGCGCGGCGGAAGCCGGTCCGGACGTTCATGGAGCAGGCCGTCGCGAAGGGCCTGCTCGATGAAGCCGTGCTGGCCCTGACCGATTCCGCCTTCGAGCAGGCGGCATCGTCACTGTTGACGCCACGTCAATTCCGCGACTTCCGTTACGGCTACCGCCAGACGATCGAGGACCTCGGCCGCGACGAGATCCGGGCGCTGCCCGGCCACTTCGCGCAGGCCGCGCGGCGCGCGCAGCAGGCCGGCTTCGACGGCGTCGAGCTGCACTTCGCGCACGCCTACACCTTGGCCTCCTTCCTCTCCGTCACGAACGGGCGCACCGACGAGTACGGAGGCTCCTTCGAGAACCGGCTGCGCCTCCCGCTGGAGGTGGTGCGGGCCGTCCGCGAGAGCACGGACGCGGGGTTCATCGTGGGCTGCCGCTATCTCGGCTCCGAGGACATCCTGGGCGAGGACGGCCGCCTCGGCGGCAACACCGTCGACGACGCCTGCGCGATCGGCGTCGCGCTGGCCAGGGCCGGGCTCGACTTCCTCTCCATCTCGCGGGGCGGCAAGTTCGACGACGCGAAGCAGCCTCCGGTCGGCGAGGCGGCCTATCCCTACACGGGCCACAGCGGGCACACCTGCATCCCGCGCGACAAGGGGACGCCCTTCGGAGTGAACGTGCCGCTCGCGGCGGCCATCCGGAAGGCGGTGCGCGCGGCGGGGTTCACGACGCCGGTCGTCGCGAGCGGCAAGATCGTGGCCTTCGAGCAGGCGGAAGCGATCCTGCGCGAGGGCCGGGCCGACCTCGTCGGCATGGCGCGGGCACTGCTGGCCGACCCGGACCTGCCCCGCAAGTGGCGCGCGGGCGCCGACGGCGCGCAGCGCACGTGCGTGTTCTGTCCGTTCTGCGAGGAGGAGGACCAGCACCACCGCCTCGTCACGTGCACCCTCTGGCCCAAGGGGACGCGCGGCCCGCGCTCGCGCCTCACGCCCGAGCCCTGGCGGCTCGGCCCTGGGGGGCGGTGCTAGAGTAGCGGCACCTTGCGATCGCCCCGCCGAGGGTCCGCTGCCTGGGCGTTGACCGTGCTGGCCTCCGCCGCGATCGCTTCGGCCGCCGACATGCGGTCGACGGACGAGGCGCCGGCCGGGGCCGGGACCGCTCTGCGGTTCTTCGGCAACGGGGCGTTCGAGGAGAACCAGGTCAAGATCCGCATCGACGCGCCGGCCGTGCCCGCGGACATCGGCGTCGGGAACTTCACCCTCGAGTTCTGGATGAAGGCGCTGCCCGGCGAGAACGTGTCGCCGTCGTGTGTCCCCGGTGGGTCCAACTGGATCAACGGCAACATCATCATCGACCGGGACGTCTTCGGGAACGGCGACTACGGCGACTACGGCGTGTCGCTGGCCGACGGCCGCCTGGCGGTCGGCGCCAGCTTCCAGCAGTCCGGCGGCGGCTATTTCGAGACGACGTTCTGCGGGAGCCGCGTGGTCGCCGACGGCGCGTGGCACCACGTCGCGGTGTCGCGCTGGGGCGGAGGGTTGAGCGTCTTCGTGGACACCTTCCACGACGGCGGCGTCCCGGTCGGCCTCGGCGACTACACCTACCGCGACGGGCGGCCGACGAGCCATCCCGGCTCGGACCCCTTCCTCGTCATCGGTGCGGAGAAGCACTTCGGCGCCACCGGCTGGAGCGGCTTCTCGGGGTGGATCGACGAGGTCCGGCTGTCCAGCCCGGAAAGATACTGCCAGGACTTCGGGCGGCCGACGGAACCGTTCGTCCCCGACCCATGGACGAAAGCCCTCTACCACTTCGACGAAGGCGCGGGGGACCTGATCGGCGACTCCTCGGGCGCGCCCGGGGGCCCCAGCCACGGCGTCCGTCACTTCGGGGGGAGTCCGGCAGGCCCCGTCTGGGTGCCGTCCGACGCGCCCCTTTCGGGCTTCCAGAGCGTGCGCGTGGCCTTCGTCGCCGCGGCCAGCTCGGCCGTCGAGTCCAGCGGCACGGCGGACTACTCGCTCCTGTGGACCACGTCGGACGGCGCGCCCACGCAGCGTCCTCAGAACATCGCGATCCGCGTCCGGCCCGGCACCGCCACGCCGGTCCTGGACTACACACCGCTCGACCTCGAGGTGGTCTCTCCCGCTGGTCTCCCCAGCGGGCACGTCACGAGCCTCAACGTGCCGCTCGCGCACGACGTGCTCGACGAGGACGACGAGACCTTCGTCGTCGACCTCATCGCGATCTGCGGCGCCAACGGCGGCACGCCGTCCAGCCACACGGTGACCATCCTCGACGACGACCCCCTGCCCACGGTCTCTTCGGGAGACTGCACGGTCGCGGAGGGTGACGCGGGAACGACGCCGTGCACGCCGACCATCCGCCTGGGTCCGGCCAGCGGGCGCGAGGTCACGGTCGACTACGCGACGGCGAGCGGGACGGCGACGGCCGGAAGCGACTTCCAGCCCGTGTCGGGCACGCTCACGCTCCCGGCCGGCGCCGTCGAGGGCACGGTTCCCGTGACCGTCGTGGGCGACACCGTTGCCGAGCTGGACGAGAGCTTCTCGTTGCAGCTCCTCGCGTCCACGACCGCCTTCATCGACGACGGCGTCGGCTCCGGCACCATCGTGGACGACGACTCCCGACCGGTGCCGGGCAACGAGCTCTCCCACGCAAGCGTGCTCCACGCCGATCTGGCCGGAGGAGCTCCCGACCTCTACCGGATCAGCCAGGCGCCCTTCACCTCCTTCGAGGTGGCGATCGACGAGGCCAGCGGCGACGCCGGCCTCGTGCTGGAGCGGCTGGGCCCGGACGGGACGACCGTCCTCCAGGCCGCGGCCGCCGTGGGGACCGGCACCGCTCGCAGCCTGCGCTGGGAGAACACGGTGGACGCGACGATCACGACGCAGTACCTGCGGGTGCGCGCGACCGGATGCACGGTCCCTTGCGCGGCCGACGACACCTACCGCCTGCGCGTGCTGGAGACCACCGGACGCATCTCGCGCTTCAACAACGGCGGATCGCAGGTCACGACGCTGCTCCTGCAGAACACCCGCGCGGAGCCGATCGGTGGACACGCGCACTTCTGGCTCGCCAGCGGGACGCTGTTGGCGAGCGTGCCGTTCACGCTGGACCCGCGAGGCCTCCTGAAGCTGGAGACGTGGGCCCAGATCCCCATCCTCGCTGGACACAGCGGGACCGTCACGGTCACGCACGACGGCGGCTACGGCGGACTGGCCGGCAAGACCGGGCTGCTGGAGCCGGCGACCGGCTTCAGCTTCGACGCCCTCCTCACGTACCGCGATCACTGACGGCGCGCGCCCCGCTCGAGGGCCTCGCCCGCGAGCCCGCGGAGTGATATCCGTCACAAAGTGACGGCCTATACTGCGCGGATGAGGAAAACCTGGATCGCGGCGGGCGCCGCCATCGCCCTGTCCGGTGCCGCTCCCGCGAGCGCGCAGCAGATCGCCCTGTCGACCTTCGTGACCGGGCTCAGCAGCATCGTGCACGTGCAGCACGACGGCCTGGGGCGGATCTACATGGTGCAGCAGCAGGGCATCATCCGCGTGCACGACGGGACCGCGCTGCGGCCGACGCCCTTCCTCAACATCGACCCCCTCGTGCAGGGCGGCGGCGAGGAAGGGCTGCTCAGCGTCGCGTTCCATCCCAGCTACGCCTCGAACGGCTTCTTCTACGTCTATTACACGAACAACTCGGGCAACAACGTCGTGGCCCGCTACCAGCGCTCGGCGGGCGACCCGTTCGTGGCCAACGCCGCGTCCGCCTTCATCCTGCTGACGCTCAACCACCCCGGCGCCGGCAACCACAACGGCGGCTCGATCAACTTCGGGCCGGACGGGTTCCTCTACATCAACACCGGCGACGGCGGCGGGGGCGGGGACCCGAACGAGAACGCGCAGAACCTGGGCTCGCTGCTGGGCAAGCAGCTCCGCCTCGACGTCAACAGCGGCTCGCCCTACGGCATCCCGCCGGGGAACCCGTTCGTGGGCGTGGCCGGCGCGCGGCCCGAGATCTGGTCCTACGGCCTGCGCAATCCGTGGCGGTTCACGTTCGACCGCCTCACCGGCGACATGTTCATCGGGGACGTCGGGCAGAACGCGATCGAGGAGGTCGACTTCCAGCCGGCGGGCGTGGGCGGGTTGAACTACGGGTGGGACGACATGGAAGGCAGCCAGTGCTTCGAGCCGCCCAGCGGCTGCCTGACCGCCAACCGCGTGCTGCCCATCATCGAGCGCAACCACAACCAGGGCGACTGCGCGATCGTGGGCGGGTTCCGCTACCGCGGCACCCAGGTGCCCTTCCTGGCCGGGAAGTACCTCCACACCGACAACTGCCACGGCGACATCCGCGTCGCGACCGAGACGTCGCCCGGCGTGTGGAGCGACTCACTGGGCCTGGCCACCTCGAACGGCTTCACGACCTTCGGCGAGGACGGCAACGGCGAGCTGTACGTCGCGGGCGGGGGCACCGTCTACCGGATCGTCGGGGTGCCGACCGCCTCGCTTTCGGTCGCGGACGTGACCGCGAGCGAGGCCGCGGGCGTGGCCACCTTCACGGTCGTGCTGTCGCCCGCCATCAACCAGGCCGTCACCGTCCAGTACGCGGTCAGCGCCGGCACCGCGACCTCCGGCGTGGACTTCACCCCCGTCTCGGGGACGCTGAGCTTCCCGGCCGCCAGCGGGGCCCGCACCTTCACCGTCCCCATCGTGAACGACCCGCTCGACGAGAACGACGAGACCGTCACCGTCACGCTGTCGGCGCCGACCGGCGCCAACATCGGCGACGGACAGGCGGTCGGCACGATCGCGGACGACGACCCGCTGCCCACGCTGTCGGTGTCCGATTGCGCGGCCGCCGAAGGCGACGCCGGCACGACGCCCTGCACGTTCACCTTCGTCCTGGCGCCCGTCAGCGGGCGATCGGTGAGCGTGGGCTACGCCACCGGGAGCGGGACCGCGACGTCCGGAACCGACTTCTCGGCGGCCTCCGGAGCGCTCACGATCGCCGCCGGCTCCGTCACCACCACCGTCGCCGCTTCCGTGCTCGGGGACACCACGGTCGAGCCGGACGAGGACTTCACCCTCGCGCTCAGTGGCCCGGTGAACACCACGCTGGCCTCCCCTTCGGGACGCGGGATGGTCCTCGACGACGATGCGCCGTCGCTGTCGAGCCTGGAGCTGACCCACGGCTCGCAGGTCAGGGCCGACCTGGACCAGGGCGCCGCCGACTTCTTCCGCCTGGGCCAGTCACCGGCCGCCTCGTACGAAGTCGTGCTGGACGAGGTGTCGGCCGACGCCGTCCCCGGCCTGCTGCTCGAGCACCTGGACGCCGACAACGTCACCGTGCTGCGGACCGCGCTGGTGGAGGGCACCGGCACCGCCGCCAGCCTGCGCTTCGGCAACCCGTTCCTGAGCCCGGTCCACACGCATCACCTGCGGGTGCGCAGCGCCGCCTGCGGCACGGCCTGCGGACCCGACGACACCTATCGACTCCGCGTCTACGAGACGACCCTCTCGGGCTCGCGCTTCAACAACGGCGGGGGCCAGACCTCGGTGGTGGTGCTGCAGAACGCCACGGACGAGACCGCGAACGGGCTCGTGTACTTCTGGAGCCAGACCGGCGCCCTCCTGCACCGGGCGCAGTTCGTGCTCAACCCGCGCGGCTCGGTGACGATCAACGCGGCGGGCATCGGCGCGCTGGCGGGGTACTCCGGGTCCCTGACGGTCGTGCACGGCGCGCCCTACGGCGGCCTGGGCGGGAAGGTGGTCGCGCTGGAGCCGGCCTCCGGCTTCAGCTTCGACACGCCCCTGCTGCCGCGTCCGCGATGAGGCGGCTGGCGCTGGCGGCGGCGCTGGGCGGCGCCCTGGCCGTGGCCGACGCACGCGCGCAGGCGCCCTGCACGCACTGGATCGCCACCAACGGGAGCGACACGACCGGTACGCCCGGCTCGTCCGCCCAGCCGTGGCGCACCGTCGACTTCGCGTCCGCGCGCCTGCTGGCCCTGGGCGCCCACGGCGCGGTGGCCTGCCTCAAGGACGGCGTGTACACCGGGCCCAACAGCCTCTACGAGCGGTTCAACGCGCCCACGACGTTCCGGGCCGAGAACGCCTACCGGGCGGTGCTCCAGAACAACAGCCGGGCCCTGGCGCTCTTCGGAGCCCGCAACCTGGTGTTCGAGGGGCTCGAGTTCCGGCACACCGGGCCGGGCGCGGACGCGCTCGTGATCCAGGTGCAGATGGCGGACCCCGCCAACTGGTCCGAGGACGTGGGCTTCGTGAACAACATCCTGCACGACTCCTGGAACAACGACATCCTGAAGATCAACAACGGCGCGCGCCGCGTCACCGTCAGGGGCAACGTCTTCTACAACCAGACCGGCTCCGACGAGCACATGGACGTCAACAGCGTCACCGACGTCGTCATCGAGGACAACATCTTCTTCAACGACTTCGCCGGCAGCGGCCGGCCCAACAACAACGACACGTCGTCGTTCATCGTGATGAAGGACAGCAACCAGGACGACGACGGGCAGATCGGGGCCGACCGCATCACGGTGCGGCGCAACGTCTTCCTCAACTGGGAGGGGGGCGGCGGCTCCAACTTCGTCCTCGTCGGCGAGGACGGGCAGGACTACTTCGAGGGCGAGGACATCCTGGTCGAGAACAACCTGATGATCGGGAACTCGGCCAACGACATGCGCGCGGCCTTCGGCGTCAAGGGCGGACGCAACGTCACCTTCCGCAGCAACACGGTGACAGGCAACCTGCCCGCGCTCGCCTACGCGTTCCGCATCAACCGCGAGGGCCTGAACCCGGTCAACGAGAACGTGCGCTTCCACAACAACGTCTGGTCCGACCCGACGGGCACGATGGGCGCGGAGGCCGCGGGCGGAACCAACGACTTCTCGGACGGCGAGCCGTCCGAGGTCACGGGGCTGGTCCTGGACCGGAACCTCTACTGGAACGGGGGCGCGGCGATCCCTCCGGGCAACCAGGTGAACCCCAACGTGAACGACGTGCGGCGCATCGTCGCGAACCCGCAGGTCGCGACCAACCAGTCGGGGGTCGTGCTGCCGCGCTGGACCGGCGCCGCGTTCGTCAGCGGGAGCACGACCATCCGGCAGGAGTTCGTCCGGCTCGTCAACCTCTACGGCGCGATCCCCGCGGGCAGCCCCGGCCACAACCAGGCGGACCCCGCGCTCTCCCCCGCCGACGACATCCTGGGCACCCCACGCTCCGTTCCCGACGTCGGCGCGTTCGAGGTGACGGCGCCGCCGACGCTCTCCATCGCAAGCATCACGATGTTCGAGGGGCACACGGGCACCACCCCCACACCGTTCGTCGTCAGCCTCTCCACCCTGGCCGCCACGACCGTCACCGTCGCATACACGACGACGTCGGGCACCGCCACGGCCGGGCAGGACTACACGGCCGTGTCCGGCACGCTCACGATTCCGGTGGGGTCGCCCACGGGCACCGTGTGGGTTCCCGTCCTGGGTGACTCGCTGGACGAGGACGACGAGACCTTCTTCGTGTCGCTCAGCGCTCCGGTGGGCGCCACGATCAACATCGGGCAGGCGGGCTGCACCATCGGTGACGACGACCCGCTGCCCAGCCTCGTCATCGACGACTGCGGCGTGACCGAGGGTGACGCGGGCGCGACCCCGTGCGGGTTCGTTGCGCGACTCACGCCGGTGAGCGGCCGGACCGTGAGCGTGACCTACCAGACGCAGGACGGGACGGCGACCGCGGGCAACGACTACTCGGCGGCGTCAGGATCGGTGACGTTCGCGGCCGGCACCACGACGCAGGCCCTCCCCATCCCCGTCTTCGGGGACACCACGGTCGAGGCGGACGAGACGTTCGTGATGCGCCTGGTCACCCCGACCAACGCGACGCTCGCGGACGCGCAAGCGGACGGCACCATCCTGGACGACGACGCGGCGGCGCTGTCCACGATCGAGCTGACGCACGGCTCGGCGCCCACGGCCGACCTGGCCGGCGGCACGCCGGACCTCTACCGCCTGGCGCAGCAGCCGCGCGCGTCGTACGAGGTCGTGCTGGACGCGGTGTCCGGCGACGCGGTCCCTGGCCTGCGCCTGGAGCGTCTCGCGGCGGACAACACGTCGGTGCTGCAGTCGGCCGCGGCGGTGGGCACGGGGCCCGCTCTCGCGCTGCGCTGGGTGAACACGACCGCCTCCGCGGTGACCACGCAGCACCTCCGCGTGGGCACGCCTGCCTGCGGCGCCTCGTGCGGGCCCGACGACGCCTACCGGCTCCGCGCCGTCGAGACGACCGGGGCCATCGCGCGGTTCAACAACGGCGGCACGCAGCTGACGGTCGTCGTCCTCCAGAACGGCTCGCCGTCCACGCTCAACGGCCGGATGTACTTCTGGAGCGGCTCGGGCGCGCTGCTCGCGCAGCAGCCGTTCACGCTTGCCGCGCGGGCCTCCCTGACGCTGAACACGACCACGGTGTCGGGCCTCGCTGGCCAGGGGGGCTCGGTCACGGTCGCGCACGACGGCGCGTACGGCGCGCTCGCAGGCAAGTCCGTGGCCCTCGAGCCCGCGACCGGCTTCAGCTTCGACTCGCCGCTCTCGTATCGCCCGCGCTAGGGAAGCGCGTCAAGCCAGGATGCGCTCGGCGGCTTCCGCGAGGTCGGTCACCATCACGTCGGGCCCCGACCGCGCGAGGGCTTCGCGGTTGGGGAACCCGCCGGGGATGCCGACCGTGAAGACGCCGGCCGCGCGCGCCATCTCGACGTCCTCCGGGCTGTCCCCGAGGTAGGCCGACTCGGCCGCGGGCATCGCAAGACGCTCGAGCGCGACCTGGATCGGCTCCGGATGCGGCTTGCGGTGCGGCGTCTCGCCGCCGCACACCATCACGGCGAACGTTCCCGCGAGGCCCAGCGCGGCCTGCTCGCGCTCGACGCGCTCCCGCTCGCCGCTCGTCACGAGCCCCAGCACGAGCCCCGCTCCCGCCAGCCGCTCGAGGCACTCGCGGGCGCCGGGCAGCAGCGCGGCCGAGTCGGTCGCGTAGTGCGTCTGCCAGAGCCTGTCGGCCTCCGGCCAGTGGCACTCGTCGAGCCCGAGCGTGCGGTAGGTCCGGTACCAGTCGGGCGAGTACGTGCGCTCGAACGCGGAGCGGTCGAAGGGCACGCCGAAGCGATCGAACACGGCCACGTAGCAGCGGTAGGACAGCTCCGCGGAGTCGACGAGCGTGCCGTCCCAGTCGAAGAGGACCGCCCGCAGCGGAGACGGCCGGGCGCGCCCCGTCAAGCCGTGGCCGCTTGCAGCCGCCAGGCCATGTAGAGGCTGAACAGCAGGACGCCCAGGATCCACAGCGACGTCGCGGCGAACGGCCAGTCGCGCTGGCGCAGCAGGTCGATCGTCACCACGACCACGCGCGCGAGCGGCGTCATCATCAGGAGCACCACGCCCGCGGAGAGCAGGCCCTGCCGGCCCGAAAGGAGGCCCGCCGCCAGCAGGGCGCTGCTGCAGAGCAGGCCCACGCTCAGCACGCCCTCGATGACGCGGTCGAGCGCGGTCGGCTGGCTCAACGACCCTCCAGCGCCATGCGCACCGCCACCACCAGCAGCACGACCGCCATCAGCAGCTTCAGGTAGCGCGCGTTCACGCGCTCGGACAGGTGCGCGCCCAGCAGGCTCCCCGGCAGCGCGCCCAGGCAGACCGCCGCGGTCAGGCCCAGCGCCACGTCCCCGCGGCTCCAGTAAAGGAACGCCGACGCGGCGGCGGTGACGCCGATCATGAACGTGCTGGTGGCGGCGGCGACACGGATGGGGATGCCGCAGAAGGTGTTGAGGACCGGCACCTTGATGATGCCGCCGCCCAGGCCGAGCAGCCCGGACACCGCGCCCGCGGCCAGGGACGAGGACATCGCCACCGGCAGCCGCTTGACCCGGTAGACGTACGTCTTCTCGCCTTCGCGGATGCGGCCACCCAGCACGCCGGGATCCACGTCCAGGTCTGCGATCACGTTCCTCTTCCCCGAGCGCGCGGCCATCAGCACGCCCATGACGGCGAGCGTGATGCCGAAGGTCAGGAACAGCTGGCGTTGCGTGAGCCGCGAGGCGGCCAGGCCGCCCATCAGGCCGCCCACGCTGGTCGCGACCTCGAGCACGAGTCCGAGGCGCATGTTCACCAGGCCGCGGTTGAGGTTGACCGTGGCGGAGGCCGAGGCGGTGGCGATCACCGAGATGAGGCTGGCGGCGATCGCGGCGCGGATGGGCACGCCGAGCGCCAGCGTCAGCAGCGGGACCAGGAAGACGCCCCCACCCAGGCCCAGCATCGCGCCCACGAGCCCGGTGGCGGCGCCCGTCGCGAAGAGGAGGGCCGCAGAGAGCTCGGGCATCGCGTGCAGATCCTATCGCATCCCCTCACAACCTTTGACACCCGTCCCGGGAACCTCAGATGGGACAATACGTAAGTCGAGATTGAGTACCCGGAGGAGATGAGGGGTTGCGACGTGGTGACGGCGCGTCGGGATGGATCCTGTGCCCCCAGAGAAGTCCCATTGGCGCGGCCGTTTTGTCGAACCCCCCATCTCCTTCCGGATGCTCTTCCTGTTCCGGATGCTCTTCCTGAGCGCGCCTCCGGCCTCTGATATCATCTCCACGATCTTGAACGCGACCGCGCCCCAGCCCTGTTCGCCCGGCGCCACCGTCGCCTAGGCGCCCCTCCTCATGGCCACCTCCGACCAGCCCGCCGCATCGCGCCCGCGGGGGAGGCGGTGGCTGCGCTGGCTGCGCCGGACGGCGTACGTCCTGGCCGCGCTGCTCGTCCTGTTCGTCTTCGGGTTCCTGCCCTGGTTCCTGGGCACCCGGGTCACGAAGGGGCGGTTCGCCTACAACGACCGCGAGAACGCCGGTCTCACCCCGCAGTCGTTCTCCCTCGCCTTCGAAGAGGTCTCCTTCACCAACCCGGACGGGGCCACGCTCAAGGGCTGGTGGGTCCCGGCCCCGGAGGCCCGCGGCACGGTCGTGCTGGTGCACGGCCTCAACCGCTCGCGCATCGAGATGGTGCGCAAGGTCCCCTTCGTGCACGCGCAGGGCTGGAACGCGCTGCTGTTCGACCTGCGGCATCACGGGGAGTCGGGCGGCGACGCACGCACGCTGGGCTGGCTCGAGAAGGACGACGTGCGGGCCGCGCGGGCGTTCGCGCAGACGAAGAGCCCGGGACCCGCGGTCCTGTGGGGGGTCTCGCTCGGCGCCGCCGCGGCGACCCTGGCGGCCGCGGACGACCCGGCCGTCACGGGGCTCGTGTGCGACAGCAGCTACCGCAGCCTGCCCGACGCCATCCGCCATCACATCGACCTGGCGCGCCACGCGAGGCTGTGGCTGCGCCCCATCCCGGCCTGGCCGATCACGCAGGAGCTCCTGTTCTGGATCGGCCGGTCGGGCCGCTTCGACCCCAGGTCCGTCGACGTGCGCGCGGCGGCCGCGCGGCTGGGAGAGCGGCCGAGCCTGTTCGTCTGCAACTCGGGCGACCGGCGCATGCCGCCCGAGATCGCGTTCGAGCTGAAGGACGCGGCCGGCGGGCACGCCAAGGTACTGGTCGTGCCCGGGCACAGCCACGGCGGGGCCTGGCGCGAGGGCACGGCGGCCTACGAGACCGCGGTGGCCGACGTCCTGCGCCAGGCAGGAGGCGCGCGGCTGGCCGCGGCGGTTCCGGCGGGGCAGGTCTTGAGGGCTGAGAGGAGCGTCCCGTGAGCCACGAAGAGAGCCACAAGAAGCACCACGTTCCCTTCCCGGAGGAGGACAACGGGGGGGCCAAGCCTCCCGAGCAGACGGGCTCCTATTCGATGGTCGATCCGCGGTTCCGCGAGATCTACTTCCAGTTCTACAAGGAGACGTACAAGCCGTCGGTGCTCGACCGCAAGACCAAGGAGCTCGTCGCCATCTCGGCCAGCCTGGCCGCGAAGTGCCAGGGCTGCCTCGAGGGCCACATCAAGAAGGCGCTGAAGTTCGGGGCCAGCCGCGAGGAGATCTCGGAGGCCATCGCGATCGCGATCGGCGTCAACGCCGCCGCCATCGTCGACCTCACGGACATCGCGGCCGACAACCTCGGCCTCAAGCTGTACTGAGCTTGGGCGACCAGAGCCTCCAGGAGCGGTACTCGCCCGAGAGCATCTGCTTCGGCTGCGGGCCGAAGAGCGCGGACGGCCTCCACATCCGCAGTTTCGTGGCGGGGGACGAGGTGGTCGCCACCTGGAATCCGCAGCCCCTCTACCAGGCGTTCCCTGGCGTCCTCAACGGCGGGATCGTGGGCACGCTCCTCGACTGCCACAGCAACTGGGCGGCCATCCACCACCTGATGACCCGCGCCGGCGCCGACAAGGCGCCCTGCACCGTCACCGCGGACTTCCACGTGAAGCTGCGGCGGCCCACTCCGGTCGACCGGCCGATCCAGCTTCGCGCGCATGTGGTCGAGTCGAGCGAGGACCGGGCCGTCGTCGAGGCCACGCTCGAGTCCGGCGGCGAGGTGTGCGCGCGGTGCACGGGCACGTTCGTGGCGGTCAAGCCGGGCCATCCCGCCTACAACCGCTGGTAGCGGCCGTCTCTAGCTGACGGCCGCGGCCGCCGCCTTCCGGCGGGCGCGGGCGCGCTTGAACAGCCTCCACGCGATCCACAGCAGCAGGACCCAGGGCGCGAGGAACACCGTGGCGTAGATCAGCGCCGCGATCGATTCCGCCAGGACGCCCAGCGATTCGCGGATCGCGTCCGAGATGGGCGAGAGGACGCCGGCCTCCACGATGGCGGAGGGCTCCTGCAGGGCGACCGTGAGCGTCGAGAGCGCGATCTGCTGGTCGTAGAACCGCCGCTCGCCCTCCATCTGCTCGATCTCCTCCGTGACGCGGGCCAGCTCGCGCTCGGCCTCCAGCACGTCGGAGAGCTTGGCCGTGCGCGTGCGCAGGATCTCGCGCAGGCGCTCGGCCGTATCGCGCTTGACGCGCAGGCGCGTCTCCAGGTCCGTGTAGGCCTTGGTCACGTCCTGCGTGCCCACGCTCTCGCTGCGGACGTCGCCCAGCGCACGCAGCGCCGCGACGGCGTCGTCGAAGCGCGCGGCATCGACGCGGATGGTGAGCGAGCCGTGCCGGCGGTCCTGCGCGCCGCGCTGGGCCTGCGCCTCGGCCAGGTAGCCGCCGAACGACTCCGCGATCCGCTTCACCTCTCCGGCCGCGTGTCCGTAGTCCTTCACGACCAGCGCGACCTGCCCCGTGCGGATCAGCTTGCGCGAGGCGGCCATCGCCTGCAGGCCCGAGGCCTGCGCCGCTCCGGGCGCCGCGCCCGCCTCCGTCGCGACAAAGGCCGCCTGGCGCGCCGGGGCGACTTCGGGCAGGGCGGCCGCGTCCGACGGGGGCGCGGCCTTCTTCTGCCCGCTGCAGCCGGCGGCCACCACTGCCGCCAGCACGACCGCCGCCCATCGCTTGTGGCCCACTTCGACCTCCCGTGTGGACCCTACAGTACGCGCGGGCGGCCTATTCCCGTGAGCCGGGCTCCATGGCGGCCACGAACCGCTCGCGCAGCCAGTCGGGCAGGGGCTGGGACTCGAACGTCTTCATGTCGACCACCACCGCGACGTTGCGCGCGCTGAAGCGCGGCCGCCCGCCCACGAACGCCTCGTAGCGCATCTGCACCGACGAGCGGCCGACGCGCTCGACGAAGAGGCGCATCTCGACGTGGTCCCCGTAGCGCACGGGCGCCACGAACTCGACCTCCAGCTTGACCGTCGGGAAGCCCAGGCCCTCCGCGTAGACCTGGGGATACGGGCGCCCGACGTGGCCCACGAAGAAGTCCTCGAAGGACTCGTGGAGGAAGTTGACGAGGTTGGGGTAGTACGCGATGCCGGCCGCGTCCAGGTCGCCGAAGCGGACGAGGATGGTGGTGGTGAACATGGAGGGGCGGCCGGCGGCCGCCTGAAGCCGTCAGGCCTTGCTGCCCAGGTGCTCCTTCACGGTCATCGACAGCGCCTCCACCAGCGCGTCGAAGAGGTTCTCCCCCTCCTCCGCAGAGGCCGCGGTCGGATCGCCGAAGTAGGCGTCCTCGCCGCCCGCCTCCAGGAAGGTCTTGGCGCCCTTCTTCATGGCTGCGATCAGGCCGTCGGTGGGCGGCAGGCTGATGCGCTCGCGCTCGCGCACCTGGTCGGGCGCGGCCGCCATCATGAGCGAGGTCTCGAACGCCCCGCCATGGTCGCCCTGGCGGTAGGCATCGCCCAGCAGCTCCGCCCACCGCTTCTTGGTGATGTCCGTGAAGCAGACGCTGACGCCCAGCTTGACGGCGTCCTCGACCGCCTTCTTGAGGCACTCCAGGTGCCGCGGCTCCAGGTGGATGTTGACGTAGCACACCGCGCGGAACTTCTTCGCCGCCGTCACCGCGACGTCGCGCAGCAGGACGGTCGCGGTCTCCGCCGGCAGGCTCAACGTGCCAGCGAAGTCGGCGCCGAAGTCCGCCACCGTGAAGTAGACCGGCGGCAGGATGAGCGACGACACCCCGCTCTCCTTGAGCTTGGCAGCGCCGCGGCGCGCCATCTCGGTGGCGATCACGGTGTCGGTCTCGAGCGGGAGGTGCGGTCCGTGCGCCTCGACGGCGCCGACGGGGATGAGGGCCACCGGACGGTCCTTCATCGCCTCGTCCACCTCGGTCCAGGTCATCTTGGAGGTCACGATGTTCTCGGCCATGGCATCAGAAGGAAGCTTCCTTCTCTCCTTTCGCGTGCGTTTGGTCTTGGTATCGGGTAGCGATCGCGCCCAGTGAAGAGCTTACCTCAGACGCTTGCGGTCGATCTTGCCCCTGTCGTTCTTGGGCAGGGCGGCCGCGAACTCGACGATCCGGGGATACTTGAAAGGCGCCAGGTGCTTCTTCACGAACTCCTGGAGCTCCCGTGCCAGCGGCTCGCCCGCGCCGGCCTGGTCGCGACACACCACGAAAGCTTTGGGCTTGATCAGACCTTCGGCGTCTTTATACCCGATCACGGCGGCCTCCGCCACCAGGGGGTGGCGGAGCAGGCAGTTCTCGACCTCGAAGGGGCTCACGAAGATGCCTCCCACCTTCAGCATGTCGTCGGTGCGTCCCTCGTACCAGTAGCGGCCGTCCGCGTCCCGGCGCATGTGGTCGCCGGTCACGACCCAGTCGCCCCGCAGGACCTCCTTGGACTTCTCGTGGGCCTGGACGTAGTGGATGGCCGCCGACTCGCCCTTGACCCAGAGCGTCCCGGCCTCGCCGTCGGGGCAGTCGGCCCCGTCGGCGTCGACGATGCGCGCCTCGTAGCCGGGCACCAGCCGGCCCAGGCTGCCCAGCGTCACGTCCCCTGGCGCGTTCGAGATGTAGATGTGGAACATCTCGGCGGAGCCGATGCCGTCCAGGATCTCCACGCCGAACGTGTCCTTCCAGCGGCGGTACAGCTCGGCCGGCAGCGCCTCCCCCGCCGAGAGCACGAACCGCAGCGACGACAGGTCGCGCTCGGCCCCGCCGGGGTGGTTCAGCATGCCGTTGATCATGGTGGGCACGGAAGTGAGGATCGTGGGCCGGTAGCGCTCGATCGCGTCGAACAGCGTGGCCGGCTCGCTGCGCTCGCTGAACAGGGCCGTGGACCCGCCGACCGCGAAGGGGAACAGCAGGTTGGTGCCGGTCGCGTAGCCGAAGAACAGCTTGGGGACCGACAGCGTGACGTCGTCCTCGCGGATGCCGAGCACCTGCTTCGCGTAGCGCTCGGTGTTCCAGGGCAGGTCCTGCTGCAGGTGGACCGCGGCCTTGGGCTTGCCCGTGGAGCCGCTGGTGAAGAGCCAGATGGCGGGGTCGTCGCGGTGGGTGTCGGCGTTGACGAGCGCGTCCGGGGATCGCGCGCACTCGTCCGCGAAGCTGCGGTGCGGCCCCGCCTCCCCCACCACGATCAGGTGGCGGAGGTGCGCGAGCCGGTCGCGCAGCGGGCCGATGCGGTCGAGCGTCGACTCGTCCACCACGGCCACGCGGGCCCGGCTGTACTCGAAGTAGTGGACGTAGTCGTCGGCCGGGAGCAGCGGGTTCACCATCGCGATGACCGCGCCCACCTTGGCCGCCCCGAACCACGCGAACGCGAACTCGGGCCGGTCGGGCAGCACGATCAGCACCCGGTCCTCGACGTCGATGCCCAGCCGGCGCAGCGCGTTGCCGAAGCGGTTGGACTCGGCCTGGACCTGCGCGTAGGTCCAGGACGTGTCGCGCCAGCGCAGGCAGGTCTGGCCGCCCCGCCCCTCCTCGACGTTGCGGTCGAGGAAGTACCAGGCCATGTTGAAACGCTCCGGGAACTCCATCGGCGCGCTCAAGGCAGATCCTCCGGGGCCAGCCGGCGGTAGCCGCGGCCGTGGTAGACGAGCGGCCGACCCTCCCTCACGCGCGCGTCCTCGACGCGCCCCAGGTAGATGGTGTGGTCGCCGCCCGGCACCACCGTCACCACGCGGCACGTCAGGTGCGCGAGCGCGTCCGGCACCAGCGGCAGGCCCGAGGCGTCTTCGAGGCACTCCCCCGCCGCGAACTTGTCGGCGCCGGGGAGCGAGAACCGGCGCGAGACGTCTTCCTGCCCCTCTGCCAGCACGCTCACCGCGAACGCGCCGCAGGCGAAGCCGTCGTGGGCCTCCGACCGGTTGTCGATGCTCACCAGCACCAGTGGCGGGTCCAGGCTGATCGAGCAGAACGCGGTGACCGTCAGCCCGCGCGGCGTGCCGTCGCTGCAACGCGTCGTGACGACCGTGACTCCGGCCGCGAGCTGCGAGAGCGCCTGCCGGAAGGCGACCGGGTCTACGGCCAGGGGGGACGAGGTCATGAGGGAGGAACCGATTCTACGCGCTCCGCCGGTAGAGGGCGACCTGGCCGCCCATGAGCGCGAGTCGGAGGAAGATGCGCCCGCCGACCAGGGCCTGGGCCAGCAGCAGCGAGACCAGCTGCGTGCGATAGCCGCTGACGGGCCAGGCCGCGTCGGCCGCGGCCCACAGCGCGGCCAGCAGGAGCGCCAGCAGGGCGACGGCCCCGTAGTGCCCGACGGCGCGGGCGACGTTGCGCAGGCAGAAGCCGACCGAGGAGACGAGCGCGAGCAGGGCGCTCGAGCGCTCCTCGACCACGATGACGGCCTTTGCGTAGCCGGCCAGCAGGTGGACGAGCAGCAGCGCCAGCAGGAGCAGCGCGTGGCGGCCGAAGAGCAGCGCGACCGCCGTGTTCTCCGACACCGCCTCGCGCGCCAGCCGGTCGATCCAGGCCGCGAAGGGGACGTTGAGCGCGAAGACGAGCCCGTCCACCGCCAGCACCAGCAGCAGCAGCCGGAGCATGCGGCCGAAGTAGAACCCGGACCCGTGCAGCAGGCCCTGCACGCTCCAGCCGGACTCCGGAGCGCGCAGCACGCCCAGCAGTCCGCCGGCCAGGAAGGTCTGGAGCACCAGGTAGGCGGCGCCCAGCGCGAGCACCAGCGGGTCGGCGTGCGCGCCGCTGGGGGTCGCGGCCGACACGAACAGCCCGGCCGGCAGCACGCCGCCGAGCAGCAGCTCGAGGTTGCGGAAGACGAAGCCGACCCCGAACAGCGCGGGGCTGAAGTCCGCGGCGAACCCCGACTGCCGCTCGGACCACTCGTTGTACCAGCCCGCGTCGAACCCGGTGAGCGAGTTCTGCGCCGCGTCGCGCTGGGTGAGGTCGTCCTCCATCAGGGCGGCCAGGGGCACGGCCAGGGCCGCGGCGGCGGCGAGGTTCACTCCCAGGAGCAGGAGCGCCAGGCCCCAGTTGCGCCCCGCGGCCCGCAGGCCGTCTCGCAGCGCGCGGATCACCCGAGCACCGTGTGCAGCTCGAGCAGGTTCTGCAGCCAGAGCAGGAAGCGGGCGGAGAGCTTGAGCGCGGCCCTCCGCGCGACGCCGCTCTCGGCGGTCCAGGAGTTGTTGGCCGGGTTCACGTCGAGCGCCAGCTTGCGGTCCGGATCCACCACCACGCGCGCGAGCTTCACCGGCTCGCGGTAACGGAACCGGGCCCAGCGGTCGCGGCCGTCCCAGGTCTCGCGCCGCACGCGGCCGTCGCTCCACTCGACCTGGACCTCCACCGGGAGGCGGACCTCGCCCAGCCGGCGCACCGTCACCTCCGCGTCGTAGGGGCCCTTGGCGGCGTCCTTGGGCGTGGGCGAGGGCGAGGGCACCGACACGGGCGCGCCTTCGGGGCCATCCACGAACCCTCGCGGCTTGCGCACCTCCTCCTCGCGCGCCGTGACCTCGTAGTCGGCGAGCCCGCTGCCGTACCAGGTCTCGTCGAAGAACCACTGCCAGTCGGAGCCGGTGACCTCGTTCACGACCGCGATGAAGTCGCGGCTGGTGGGATGCTGGAACCGGAAGCGCCGCGCGTACGTGCGCAGGATGCGCGTCATCGTCGTCTCGCCGACCAGGCCCTCCAGCGTGTGCAGCGTCAGCGCGGGCTTGTTGTAGCTGTTGAGGTTCCAGGAGTCGGTGTCGAGGTACTGCCAGGTGGGCCGCGCCATCACGTCCGACTGGCCCGAGCGGCGCAGCTGGGGCAGCGCGTCGTCCACCATCGTCATGCGCACGCCCGGCGCCACCACCGGCCAGCCCGAGCTGCTCCGGCCCGCCAGCCCGAAGTACCGGCGGGCCCAGCCGCGCGGGCCCAGCGCCAGGTGCGAGGCCTTGCGGTCGTGGTAGCGGTTGAAGCCCTCGTCGAGCCACGCCTCCTCGAACTCGTTGTTGGCGACCAGCAGGTACCAGAACTGGTGCCCCGCCTCGTGGATGGTCACGTTCTCGGGGCTGTGCAGCACGGGCGGTGAGAAGCGTCCCGCCCCGCCCGTGATCAGCGTCGGGTACTCCATGCCGCCGGAGGCCGAGGACCAGGACGGGTCCACGACCGTGAGCTGCTCGTAGGGATACGGAGCCGACCAGGCCCCGTAGGAGCGCAGCGCGATGCGTGCGGCCTCGATGTAGCGGTCTGCGAGGTGCTCGTGCTCGGGCTGAAGCAGCAGCCGGATGTCGACGGGCGGATAGCCCGCGTCCTCGAAGCGCCCGCGGCGCTCCAGGAAACGGCGTCCCGCCGTCCACGCGAAGTCGTGCACGTCGTCCTGGTGGAAGCTCAGGGTCTCGGTGCCGTCCGGGTTGTCGACGCGCGCGACCTGCTTCCCCGTCGCGCCGACCACGTGGCCCTTCGGCAGCGTGAGCCGCACGTCGTAGCTCCCGAAGTCCGAGAAGAACTCCGACTGCGGATGGAACTGGTGCGCCACGAACCGCCCGCCCTGGGTGCCCGAGATCTTGGGGAACCACTGCACGATGAAGTTCATGTCGTGCACCCAGCCGGCGCGGCCCGAGTCGCCGTACGGGATGCGGGAGGTCCACCGCAGGCGGAAGCGGGCCGTCTGGCCCGGGGCCACGGGACGAGGGCTCGACACCTCCATCAGCGTCCGGTCGTCGGCGTTGGCGTCGTCCGGCTGCAGGAAGCGCCGCGTGGCGGTGACGTCCACCTCGCCCGCGTCGTCGAGGAAGTGGACCAGCTGGACGTGCGTGTAACCGTAGGCCCGCTCCGCGAGCGGCCCCGCCGTCTCGCGCAGCGCCGCCCGCCGGCCGCCGCCGCGGGCGGACGTGGACAGGTTGTTGCGGAACGCGTTCCAGTACAGGTGAAAGGGGAACGCGCTCTGGGGCACTCCGGTCTCGTTGCGCCACGTGAGCGTCAGCTCGCCCTCGATCGTGTGCTGCTCGGGGTCGAGCCGGGCGGCGATCGCGTAGCTCGCGTTGCGCGCGGACTGCTCCGGCAGCGGTGGCAGCGGGTTCGAGGGCTCCACCGCCAGCGGCGGCAGCCCTTCCGCGACCGCCTGCGGGCGGGCCGTCCGTCCGGAGAGCGCGAGCAGCAGGAGGGCGGCCGCTGCGCCGCCCCTCATCGGATGACCGGCGCCATCGGCGAATCGAAGCTGAACCCGGTGGCCGGCTCGAGCGCGACGGTCTTGCCCGCCAGGCCTCCGTAGCCGCCGTCGTGGGCGATCGTGACAGCGCCGGAGACGCCCACCAGTCCGGGCAGCGTCGACGTGTTGAGCACCAGCGTCCCCCGCAGCGCGAGCGAGAACGGGTGGGTGGCGGCCAGGGTCCCGTTCGTCCGCCAGAAGTAGATGGTGCCGCCGAGGGGCCCGCCCGAGACGTTCTGCAGGACGGCCACCGTGATCTGCGTGCTCGAGTTGTTGAAGCGGGCCACGCGTCCCGTCGTCTCGCGCAGCCGGATGCGGTAGACGTCGTCCACGCCGCAGCTGCTGCCGCAGCCCCCGCTCCGCACGCGCAGCAGCTCGCCGTCCTGGCTCACCGGGCGGTCGTTGACGAACCGCAGCACGCGGCTCAGCCCGATCGGGCTGGCGCCGGCCGACTGCTGCAGGACCGTGGACCCGTCGCCCGCCAGGCGCTGCAGGACCAGCGTGGGCCCGATGTCACCGGACGTGCCGTCGACGACGACCTCGTAGGACGAGTACGGCTTCTGGCTCAGCCAGTAGAAGTGATCCGCCGGCAAGGCACCCACTCCGGCCAGGTCGCGCGTGAGCTGGGCCCCGTGCGTCAGCTCCACGAGGTCCAGGGTCAGGTTGTCGGTGTCGGTCGCCGAGTTGTTCCCCGAGACGGGATCGGTCACGCTGCCGGGCGGCGTCACCTGCGCGGTGTTGCTGAGCGTGCCGGTCGCGGCCGCGGAGATGGTGCCGTTGGCGGTGAACGTCGCGGTCCCGCCGACCAGCAGCGTGACCGGCGCGCTGATGTTCCCGCTGCCGCTGGGCGGGCAGCTGGAGCCCGCGCTGGCCGTGCAGGTCCAGGTGACGCCCGCGATGGCGGCCGGGAAGGTGTCGGTCACCATGCCCGCGCCCGCGGCGCTGGGGCCGCCCTGGACGACCTGGATCGTGTACGTGATGCCGCCACCCGGCGTGGCCGAGAGCTGGCCGTCCGTCTTGGTGATGCGGAAGTCGGCCTGGGGCGTCAGCGCATCGGTGTCGGTCGCGCTGTTGTTGCCGGGCGCGGGATCGCTCACGCCGGCCGGCACGGAGGCGGTCGCGGTGTTCGCGAGCGACCCCGTGGCGGAGGGGTCGATGGTGCCGGTGGCCGTGAACGTGGCCACGCCGCCGGGAGGCAGCGTGACGGCGGCCGCGATGTTGCCGGCCCCGCCCGCGGGGCACGCGGCGCCGCCCGCGCCGGCGCAGGTCCAGCTGACGCCGGTGAACGCGGCCGGGAAGTTGTCCGTGATCGTGGCCGACCCCGAGAAGCTGGGGCCCGCGTTGGAGACGGTCACGGTGTACGTCGCTTGCGTGCCGGGCACCGCGCTCGCCTGTCCGTCCGTCTTGGTCACCGCCAGGTCCGCCTGCGGCGTGAGCGTGTCGGTGTCGGTCGCCGTGTTGTTGGCGGCGTTGGGGTCGGTGACCCCGGCGGGCGCGGACACGCTCGCGGTGTTCACCAGGCTCCCGGTAGCGGTGGTGCTCAGGGTGCCGGTCGCGGTGAAGGTCGCGGTCCCGCCGGGGAGCAGCGTCACCGTGGTCGCGATGTGGCCCGCCCCGCCCGGCGCGGCGCAGGTCGAGCCCACGGACGCCACGCAGGTCCAGCCCACGCCGGCCATGGCGGCCGGGAAGGTGTCGGTGACGGTGGCGGACGGCGCGACGCTCGGGCCCGGGTTGGTGACGGTGATCGTGTAGGTGACGGCCGCGCCGGGCACGGCGGTGGCCTGTCCGTCCGTCTTGGTGATCGCCAGGTCCGCGCGCGGCGTCAGCGTGTCGGTGTCGGTGGCCGTGTTGTTGGCCAGGGCCGGGTCGGCGACGCCGGAGGGAGGCGTGACGGTCGCGGTGTTGGCGAGCGTGCCCACGGCCGCCGCCGACACGGTGCCGGTGGCGGTGAACGTGACGGTGCCGCCGGGGAGCAGGTTCACGGTGCGGTTGATGTTCCCCACCCCGGACGTCACGATGCAGCTCGAGCCCGCCGAGGCCACGCAGCTCCACGAGATCCCGCTCAGGCTGGCCGGGAAGTTGTCCACCACCGTCGCGCCGTTCGCGGTGATGGTCCCGCTCGTGTTGCTGGCGACGATCGTGTACGTCACCGTCTGGCCCGGCACGGCCGTGGCCGCGCCGTCGGTCTTGGTGATGGCGAGGTCCGCGATGGCCGAGTCCTCGACCGTGAAGGACAGGTTGTAGAGCTGGACGTTGTCGGCGTTGCCCGTCACGCGGATGAAGAACTGCCCGGCGCTCGTGAGGGCCACGTTGTTGAGCGCCTCGGCCACGCCGGCCGGGTTGCCGTTCGCGGTGGCCAGGACGGTGGTGCCGTTGCTGGCCAGCACCTCGAGGGCGAGGTTGCTCAACGTGAGCGAGTTGAAGCTGGTCCCGGGCGTACAGTCGCCGTTCGACAGCTGGGCGCCCTGGAGGTAGGTCGATCCGATCGGGGTGACGGTGACGTCCACCTGCTTCCCGGCCGTCACGGTGAAGCGGTAGTAGTCCATGTCCGTGTTGTCGTCGATGCCGCCCCCGGTGGCGTTGAACGTGCCGTTGCCGATCGACCCGAAGTTGGTCCCCTGCGCCGACGCGTCGTTGTCCTCGCGGTTGTCGCCGTAGCCGCGCTGGCCGGCGAGCGTGTCGTCGTGCTGCGGCCCGGTGAACGCGCCCGAGAAGAACGGCTCCATCAGCTTCGTCTGGTTGATCGGGCACACGTGGTTGATGCCCAGGCCGTGGCCGTGCTCGTGGCTGAGGACGTTGCGCAGGCGGATGGACGAGTTGGAGGTGTCGCTGTAGAAGCTGTCGGGGGCGTCGATGACCATGTCCCCGTTGTTGGGGAAGAAGTTGTAGGCCAGGATGCCGAAGTTGCCGTCGATCCCGCGGCCGGAGATGCGGATGTCGCCGCGCACCCCCAGCACGCCGGGGCTGCCCGAGAAACTCGCGCCGTCGTCGTTCTCGAACACGTACGAGGTCCCGGTGCGCGACGCCCACTCGTCGAACGCCTGCTGGATGATCGGCCGCCAGTTCGACTCGCTGCCGTAGATCGCGTTGAGCCGCGCGCGCAGGGTGCTGGGACCCGAGCCGTCGCCCGAGAAGGCGGCGGGGATGATGAGGCCGTCCGGCACCACGCTCCACGTGAGGACGGTGGGCGCGCCCTGGCCCAGCCCGCCGGCGCTGGCGGTGGTGCTCCAGCGCGCGCCGGGGTTGAACTGGAACAGGGACACGATCGGCGTCTCGGTCCCGCCCGCCTGGAGCGCGGCATACGTGCGCCGCACGTATCCGGGGTCGGTCCCTGGCGCGAAGCAGACCGCCGGCGGCGCCGAGGCCGGAGCGGCCGCTCCACCGGTCGTGACGAGGGCCGCCGCCGTGACCGCCCCCCAGAGCCACCGTTCGCTGCGCATGTGCTCCGCGCCTCCTTGAAGATACAGGCCCTCCACTCTCAGCGATCAGGGCCATTCCGTCAATGCCCGGCTTGGTTCCGTGGGCGCCGGGCGGGTATGATCGGCGGCTGGGGCGGGCACGTCGAGGCCGCCTGCAGGAGAGCACATCGCGTGATGACCGCAGCGGCCGTGCCGATGGTGGACCTCAAGGCGCAGTACGACCGCATCCGCGGCGAGCTGGGCCCTGCGCTGGAGCGCGTCCTGGCCTCGACCCAGTTCATCCGCGGCGAGGACTGCGCGCGGCTGGAGGAGGAGTTCGCCGCGTACTGCGGGGTGGCGCACGCCTGCGGCGTCGCCAACGGCACCGACGCCCTCGTCCTGGCGCTGCGCGCGTACGGGGTGGGGCCCGGCGACGAGGTCGTGACCGTCGCCAACACGTTCATCGCCACCGGCGAGGCCATCCTGCTGAACGGGGCGCGGCCCGTCTTCGTCGACGTCGACCCGGGCACGTACACGATGGACGCACGCCAGCTCGAGCGCGCGATCACGCCGCGGACCAAGGTGCTCCTGCCCGTGCACCTCTACGGCCACCCGGCCGACATGGAGGCCATCCTGGGGATCGGGCAGCGCCACGGCCTGCCCGTCCTGGAGGACGCCGCCCAGGCGCACGGCGCGTCGATCGGCGGCCGCCGGGCCGGGAGCCTGGGACACGCCGCCTGCTTCAGCTTCTACCCGGGCAAGAACCTGGGGGCCTACGGGGACGCCGGCATGGTCACCTCGAACGATGCCGCGTTCATCGAGCGCGTGCGGCGCATGGCCAACCACGGTGGCGGCGCGGACAAGTACGACAACGTGGTGCTGGGGACGAACAGCCGGCTGGACACGCTGCAGGCGGCCGTGCTGCGCGTGAAGCTGCGCCACCTCGACGCGTGGGACGCCGAGCGGCGCGAGCGCGTGCAGGCGTACGACGCGGCCCTGGCGGAGGCCGCCGGCGTGACCACGCCGCGGGAGCGCGCCGGCACGCGCTCGGCCTGGCACCTCTACACGGTCCGGCTGGAGCGGCGCGACTCGGTGAAGGCCCACCTGGCGGCGCAGGGGATCGCCACGGCGGTCCACTACCCGAGACCCATCCACCTCCAGCCCGCGATGGCGTCCGCGGGGGGACGGCCCGGCGACCTGCCCATCTCCGAGCGCCTGTCGAACGAGGTCCTGTCGCTACCCCTGTATCCCGAGCTGCCGCTGCCGACGGTCGAGCGGATCGCGCGCGAGGTCCGCGCGGCCCTCTAGCGGCCGGCGCGTTCGAGGGAGGCCGTCAGGGCGCGCAGGGACCGATCGCGCCGTCGGCGAACTTCAGGCAGAAGACGGGCTCGTCCGCCCGCGGCGGGGTCAGGCCGGCCAGCTGCCAGTCGGGAGGCGGCGGCTCGATCCACGCGCGCTGCACGCGTCCGTTCGTGACCAGCCGTGCGGCGTCCTCGATCAGGGTGCCGACCGCGCTCGTGACGTTGTTGCGCCGGCTCGGATCGTCGCGCACCAGGAGGGCAGCCCCCGCCGGCGCCGCGGCGGCCTCGGCCTGCACGCGGGCGAGCAGGGCCGCCGACACGTCCGCCGCGCCCACCCAGCGCGTGTTCCGGCTCCAGTGGACCGGCACCAGCGCCAGGGCCGCGATTCCGGCCCCGATCGCCAGCCACCGCCGGGTCCCGTCCCCCGCCTCGCGCCAGACCGCCGCACACGCGACGGCAGCGGCCAGAGCGACGCCGACGCTCGGGAAGACCGCGTACAGGCTGGAGCGCACGGGCAGGAACACGGTCAGTCCGTAGCCGACCACGCACCAGGCCGCGCCCAGCAGGATCACGCGGCGCTCCGCCGGTGAGGTCTTCGGCCAGCGGCGCGTGGCGGTGCAGACGGCCAGCGTCGCCAGCGCCGCCATGGTGGCCGCGCGGTCGGCGTACTCGAGGAGGTTGCGGCCCAGCAGGGGGGGCGACAGCGTGGGACGGTAGAAGTGCGGGGCGCTCGACGGCAGGTAGGCGGGGGTGCCCGAGCGCAGGAGGAAGTACACGACGAGGGAGAGGCCCAGGGGGAGCACGAAGCCCGCGGCCCGCCGGAGGTCGATCCGCAGGGCGCCGGAGTCGGCCCGCACGGCCGCCCAGGCGAGGAGGATGCCAGGCAGCAGCACGGCCTCCTCCTTCGAGAGCAGGGCCAGCAGGCAGGCGACGCCCGCGGCCACGCGGCATCCGCGCAGCACCGCCAGCGCGGCCGCGAGCGCGAACGCGAGCAGGAGCAGGGCCGTGCGGCCGCTGATCCACAGCACCGCCATCGCCACGCCGTGCCAGTTCAGCGCCCAGAGGCTGGCGGCGACACCGGCGGCGCCAGGGGTCAGCCCGAGCGCGCGGCCCACCAGGAACACCTCGCCAGCCACCAGGAGCGCGAGGGCGAGGTTCACGAAGCCGTAGCAGCGGGCGGCCAGGCCGCATGCCCACTCGTTGAGCGCGAACGAGACGGCGACCGCGGGCCGGTAGAAGCCGTCGCTGCGCGCGAACAGCCGTCCGAGCTCGCCGACGGACCCCACCCGGCTCCGCAGGATCCAGCCGAAGTCGTCCTTGACGAAGCCGTGGCCCACGTCGGGCGCGTAGATCAGCAGGACCGCGGCCACGACCGGTACGAAGAGGAGCGCGGTGGCCCCCCTGGGCCTGGTCAAGCGACCCGGATCAGGGGTTGAAGGGCGGCGGCGTCGCCTGCGGCTGCGGGATCTCGGGCTTGGCCGCCCGAGGCGCGAAGGGGGACGCCGCAAAGCCGCCCAGGCCGGCATCCGGCGGGGCCGCGCCCTCCGGGGGCGGAGCGTCCTTGGCCTGTCCCTGTCCGGCCGCGTTCATGTTGAGGCCCGCCGTGGTGTCGGGTGGCGCGGCGGCGGCCTCCTCCTCGACCACGGGCTCGGGCTCCTCGATGACCGGCTCGGGCGCCGGCATCTCGCGAGCGGCCGACCGGCGATCCTCGAGCGCGGCTCCGGCGCGCGAGGGCGAGGTGGTGGCGGTGCCGCTCACCAGCAGGGTCTCCACCCGCGTGCCGCTGGGGTCCATCGCCAGCGCGTAGTTCACGCCCTGGCCTTCCAGCGCGGCCACGACGGCCTCCACGACCGTCCGCCCGCGCAGGTCGAGCGTCACCGTCTGGCGCGGCGGTGCGCCGTCGTAGACGACCTTCATCTGGGTCTGGCGAGAGAGCCGGTCCAGGATCTCGGACAGCGGGGCGTTGCTGGCTTGGATGTCCACGGACTGCCCGGAGACGTGGACGTCGACGGCAGCCAGGCCGGGAGTGGCGAAGGCCAGGGCCGTCAGGGCGGCGAGGATGGCTCTCATGCGCATGAAGCCAGTCTAGCCGAACCCATCGGCGGGCGTCGAGGGGTTCGACACCCGAAGGCGAAAAAGGGGCGGCGGCCCCGTGAGGAGCCGCCGCCCTGCGGAAGAATGGGAAAGCGGAAGACCCGCGCTCAGTGCACCCGCGGGATCATCGGGCTGTCGAAGCTGAAGCCGGTGGCCGGCTCCAGCGCGACGGTCTTGCCCGACAGATCGCCGTAGCGACCATCGTGGGAGATGGTCAGCGCACCGCTCTGGCCCGCCGCGACGGTCTGCGTCGCGAGCACCTGGAGCGCCTTGGGCGCGAGGTTGAACGGCGAGGTGGCGACCTGGGTGCCCGCCGGGTTCCAGAAGTACACCGTCCCCGTGATCGTGTAGTTGGTGGGGTTCTGCAGGAGCAGCACCGTCACCTGCGTGCCCGCGTTGTTGAAGCGCGGAACCGCGTAGCTGGTCTCGTAAGCCCGCAGGCGGTACACGTCGTCCGCGCCGCAGTCGGTCGTGCAGGAGCCGCTGGTCACGCGCACGCGCTCCTGGTTGATCTCGACGCTGGTCGCGTTCTGGAACCGGAGGCTCCGGCTGTAGCCGACCCCGACCGGCACCGAGCTCTGGAGCACGGTCGTGCCACTGGAGTTGGTACGGGTCACGAGCAGGCCGGTGCCGATGTCACCGGAGGTGGCATCGACCACGATCTCGTACGAGGAGAACGGCTTCTGGCTGAGCTGGTACCAGTCGTTGTCCGCGGCCGGGCCCGGCAGGGCGCCCAGGTCGTGGAGCTGATCCGAGCCATGGACGAGCTCGTTCTCGGTACCGGCAGCAGTGTTGTCGTTCTGCGTCTGCACGTCCCAGACGTCGGCCATGGCCGCGCGCCCGCTCACGAGCGCGAAACCGAGGCCCAGCACAAGCCAAACATTCTTCCGCATAGCGCCCTCTCTGTTTTGATCCGACTGTCCCGGGACCGTCCGGGCCCCGTCCGTCCTTTCCCGAGTGAAACGCGTCGTCATTGTCTCAGTCCGTTGCATCAGCGTCAACGAGCGATCATCGGCGAGTCGAAGCTGAAGCCGGTAGCCGGCTCGAGCGCGACCGTCTTGCCCGACAGGTCGCCGTACCGCCCGTCGTGGGTGACCGTGATGGCTCCGCTCTGGCCGTTGACCGCAGCGATCGTCGCGGTGTTCAGGACCAGAACCTGCTTGGCCGCCAGGTTCACCGGCTCCGCGTGGAGCTGGGTGCCGGAGGCGTTCCAGAAGTAGGCGGTCGCCGCGATCGGGTAGTCCGTCGGGTTCTGGAGGAGCAGCACCGTCACCTGCGAGCCAGCGTTGTTGAAGCGCGGGATCGAGTAGCTCGTCTCATAGGACCGCAGACGGTAGGTGTCGTCGCTGCCGCAGTCGGTCGTGCAGCCGCCGCTGGCGACGCGGACGGTCTCGTTGATCACGGTGTTGGACGTGTCGTTCGCCCACCGCAGGCTCTGGCCCGTGCCCGTGCCGATCGGGAGGGACGTCTGCAGGACGGTGGTGCCGTCGCGACGGTCGAGGGCGACCGGCGAAACGTCGCCGGAGGCCGCGTCCACCACGACTTCGTACGAGGAGAACGGATCCTGGCTGATGGAGTAGACGTCTTCGTCAGGCGTGCCGCCCGTCGACGCCAGGTCGCCGAGGACCCGGAACCGGTGGCTCAGCTCACCCGTCGTGTCCGCGCCGCCGTCGTCGTTGACGATGGTGCCCTGACCCTGGCCGTCACCGATGGTGGCGCCGCCGGTCGCGCCGGACAGGTTCACGAAGTAGGTCTCGTCCGCCTCGGGGACCACGTCGCCGTTGATCGAGACCGTCACGCCGAGCGTCGTCGTGCCCGGTGCGAACGTGAGCGTCCCGCTCGTCGACGAGTAGTCCGAGCCCGCCGTCGCCGTGCCGTCGACCGTGGCGAAGGCCACCGTGACGGTGCCGGGGGACGCGGCGCTCAGGGTCACCGGCAGGATGGCGTCGCTGACGCCGGTGTTGCCCTCCAGCTGTGCGATGTCGCCGATGTTGATGGTCGGGCCGTCGTCGTCGAGGATGGTCCCGACGCCCTGGCCGTCGCCGATGGTGGCGCCGCTCGGCGCGCTCAGGTTCACGAAGAAGGTCTCGTCCGCCTCGTCCACGACGTCGCCGATGATCGAGACCGTCACGTTCCTCGACGTCACGCCAGGGGCGAACGTCAGCGTCCCGCTGGTGGCCGTGTAGTCGCTGCCCGCGGTCGCCGTGCCGTTCGCGGTGGCGAAGGCGACCGTCACCGGCGTCGGCGAGGCCGCATCGAGCGTGACGGGAACCAGCATGTCCGTCGTGCCCGCGTTGCCCTCGACGGCCGACGCGTCACCGGCGTTGATCACCGTCGAGCCCAGGGCCACGCCCTCGACGACGAAGCGGATGTCCTGCGCCGTCGTGCCGTCGACCATCGTCGCCCAGGCGCCCGTGAACTGGAGGGCGTTGCACAGGGCCGGGCCCGCGCAGCCGTCCGTCTCTCCGAGGATCGTCGTGGGCGGGATCCAGGGACCCGAAGCCAGCGTGCCGCCGAGCGAGACGTCCACCCAGTAGGTGCCGGGGGGGAGGGTCGTGTTGATGGTCGCCCGCACCGCCATGATGGGCCGGGTGCTCGCGCCCGGGCAGGTCGCGGTGTCGAGGTCGCGGTAGATCGAGGAGAACTGCGCGCCCGCGAAGCGGTTGGTCGTGATGTCGCCGAAGATGACCGAGCCGCCGGCGTTGGGCGGGCCGTTCCAGATCTGCACGCGCGCATCGTTGTGCGTGGGCGTGGTCGTGGAGCCGGTCTGGTAGGAGAAGAAGACGATCTCGCTGATGTTCCAGCCGCCGCCCGCCGGGACAGTGAAGTTGTCCGCGATGCGGTTGCCAGCGGTCTGCTGGGCGCCGAAGCCGAAGATCGTCAGGCCGAGGTTGCCCTGGAGGCGGCTGGCGGCGGCGCCGGCCGGACAGATGCCCGGATGGGTGATCAGCGGGCCGTTGTCGTAAAGCATCGCACCGTCCGGCTCCCATATCCGAACGGGACCGGTCGGCTGGCCCTCGACAGGGATGTCGGGGGCATACATGGTCTCCGCCGCGGGGTTGTCGGCCCCGTATGTCATCGTTGATGGCACCGCTGTCATTACAAGAGCCAGAGTGCCGAGCGCCACGCGAGTGAGCCGCATCAGTTCCTCCCTAGTCGGCGGAGACGACCTGCCCGCGGCGGCCCACCACCTCGCCCGCATGCATTTGGCGAGAGGCGAAACTCCCCCGGGTCCACAGCAACAGCGGTGTAGCGGCCGTAAGAAATACTGGACTTCGCGAGGGGTGTCAAGCCCTTATTTTCGTAAGGCGTCCGACCTTCGCGGAAGGCCCTCTTCCGGCCGCGCCAGTCTTGACTTGAGACCTTCACGGGCATAGCCTCGTCCTATCACTGGAATGGCCCGGCGCGGGCATCCAGGATAAAATTTCGGTGGTTCGGGCCCGAAACAGCCCAAGGCGGAGGCGAATGGTCATGAAGAGCGTGCTGGCGAAGGTGGCCCTGGTGATCCCGGTTCTCATGGCTGCGGAAGCGGCCTCGGCGGGCTCGCTCCAGCGCCTCGACAACGACCACGTCGCGGTCCGTGCGACGGGCGTTCCGCTCGGCCGGCTGCTGGGCGAGCTCGACGGCTTGATGCGGCTCGACAACCTGTTCATCGAGCCCGCGATCGAGAGCCGCGTCGTCACCGTGAACATCGAGCGCGTGAAGCTCGCCGACGCGGCGACGGAGATCCTGAAGGAGTCGCGCCTGGACTTCATCGTGTGGGGCCGCCGCATCTTCGTGGGCGATCCCACCACCGCCGTGCAGCTCGCGCGTCAGGGCACGCGCAACGAGGGCGCGGCCGCGGCCGCGCCGATCGAGACCGCCGAGGTCGCTCCCCCGGAGCAGGTGGCGGGCACCGACTCGATCACGACCGACGAGTACTCGATGGTCGGCGAGAACGTCACGTATCACGACCCCAGCTTCGTGACCTACAAGATGAGGCCGGAGGTCGTGAAGCGCCGCACCACCATCGACGTCTCGACGATCCCGTAAGGCGCCCGGCCTCCCTTAGGGGCGCGGCGCCGCCGCGCCCAGCCGCGCGAGCGCCTCGCCCGCCTCCTTCGCCTCGGAGGAGCCGGGCGAGAGCTTCTTCGTCTCCTCGAGCGCGGCGCGCGCCTGCTCGGGCCGTCCGCGCTCCTGCTCCGCGAGGCCCAGCGCGAGCCGCGCGTCGAGGAACCGCGGCTCGAGCGCCAGCGCCTCCTCCAGCTCCTTCGCGGCCTCGTCCGGCCGCTTCAGCAGCAGCAGCACCCGCCCGGTGCGGTGCCGGAGCGCGGCGGAGCGTGGATGGGCATCGATGCCCTTGCGCAGCCACGCGAGCGCCTGCTCGGTGCGCTTGCGGCGATGGTGCGTCAGCGCGAGGTTCAGGTAGCTCGCGTCGCGCGCCTCGCCGCGCTTGATCAGGTCCTCCAGCACGAGCGCCGCCTCGTCCAGCCGGTCGCAGCGCACCAGCGCCTCCGACTCGCTGATCCGGGCCAGCGTGAACTCCGGATCCTCGGAGAGGATGCTGCGGTAGACGAGCGCCGCCTGCGCGCAGCCGCCGCTCTCCTCCATCGCCTGCGCCGTGCGGTACCGGCGCAGCAGGTCGAGGAAGTCCTTGGGATCGGGCTGAGCACCCTTCTCGCCCGCAGGCACCGAGTCGGCGAGCGCCTCCTCCAGCCGGCGCGCCACCTGCGGCTGCTGCGCGATGAGGTCCTCCTTCTCGGCCGCGTCCTGCGCGACGTCGTAGAGCTCGGGACGCGGCGCGCGCACGTAGAGGTGCGCGCCGTCTCGCAGCGCGAACAGGGGGGCCAGCCCGAAGCTGCGGCGCAGCTCCATGTTCTCGATCACCGCCGGACCCGGTCCCTCCTGCGTGCGTCCCTCCACCAGGCGGCGCAGCGTGCGCCCGTCCAGGCGCGGCACGCGCAGCCCGCACAGGTCGAGCAGCGTCGGCAGCAGGTCGATCGAGCGCACGGGCACGGCGACCTGCACGCCGCGCGACCCGCCGGGCGGGAGCGCGAGCACGAGCGGCACCCGCGTGGTCGCGCCGTAGAGGAAGAAGCCGAAGCCGTCCTCGCCGTGGTCGCCCAGCGCCTCGCCGTGGTCCGACGTGAGGGCGACGATCGCCTGCGGGCGGGCCTCCGCCACTTTCGCGCGCAGGCGGCCGACCGCGCGGTCGAGGGCCGCGATCTCGCCGTCGTAGAGACGCCCCTCGTACTCCCGCGCCAGATCCTCGGGAGGCCGGTGCGGCGCCTTCGCGTCCGCGAGATGGACCCAGAGGAACACCGGCTCCGGCCCGGCCGCGGCCAGCCAGGCCAGGGCACGGTCCACGACCTGCTCGGCCGTCTCGCGCTCGCCGCGGCCGGGACGCTTCCCCGGCTCGTTGAGGTCGTCCAGGTAGTCGTCGAACCCGCGCGCGAGCCCACGTGCGCGGTCGAGCGTGGTCGACCCCACCACCGCTGCCGTGCGGTAGCCGGCGCGCTTGAACAGCTCGGCGGCGGTGACCCCTCCGCGCGGGTCCAGGTCCTGGTCCTCGGTGCGCAACCCGTGGTGGCGGGGCCAGCGGCCGGTCAGCAGCGACGCGTGCGCGGGCAGGCACAGGGGCGCCGAGGTGTAGGCCTGGTCGAACCGGACGCCGTCGCGCGCGAGCGCGTCGATGCTGGGCGTGCGCACGGTCCCGCCGTACGCGCCCATGCGGTCGGCGCGTGCCGCGTCGAGCGTGATGAGGACGACCGACGTCCCGTTGCCGCGGCGGGGCGCGAACAGCAGCCACAGGCCCGCTCCCAGCGCCGCCAGGAGCACGGCGGCGATCACGAGCCCCGCCTTGCGGGCGCGGGGGTTCTTCCAGTCGATGGGGATCATGTCTCTTCGCTCGGCGCGCCGCACAAACGAGGGGCGCCGGCAGGTCAGAGCCGGCGCCCGGTGTGAGCCCGCTCCGTCGCGTCAGAGGTTGGGCAGCAGGGCCTCGGCCTGCCGGAACCAGCCGCCGCTGAGGTTGAGCCAGACCTCCTCCACCACGCTGATCAGCTCCTGTCCCTGGAGGACGTCGGGCTTCGTCCGCAGCTTCACCTTGACGGTCGCCTTCTTGTCCTCGAGGGCGACGCTCTCGATCCCGAGGAACTCGGGCGCGAAGCGGTTCAGCCGGCGGAAGTCGCGCGCGAACGCGTCCGGCGGGTACTTGGTGCGGAAGTCGGGCTCGTAGAAGGGTTGGACGTTCTGGAGGTTCATGGTCGAGCGGGTCTTCCAGTACTCCTCCACGCGCGCCCGCACCGCCTTCTCCGCATCGGCGGGCGCCTTGGCCGGCGCTTCGGCCGCGGGCTTGGCCGCCTGGGCGGCGACGGCGGCACCTGTTTGCGGACGCGGCGCGGCGTCTCCCGGCGTGGACGCCTGGGCGCATCGTACGGTGGCCGCGAACACGAAGAGGGCGGTGGCCACCCCGCCCACGCCCTTCGAGAATGACTGCGTTGTCACGTTGGCAAGTCTCCTTTCGTGCGAACGACACACGATCCTAGCAGCGCGTCGGGGCAGCCCGCAACGAACACATGCGGCCAGCGTCCGCCACCGCCCTGCTGGTATCATCAGCGGTCGTCGTCGCCACAAGGAGGCGCCTCCGGCTTGAGCGGAATGGACTCGTGGTCGCCGCCGCGCTCGATCCAGGTCGGCGCGGGGCTGGGGGCGGGTGACGTCGGCGACGAGATCCTCTGCCGCGGGTTCTGGGATGCCCTGCCGCCGTCGGCGCGGCTGGACGTCGAGTGGGAGGACGCCGGAGCCGCGGCTCCCTCGCCGCTCGACGACCGGCACGTCCACCGGACGAGCGGCGCGTCGCGTCCGGCGCTCCCCGGCCTGCTCGCCGGGACCGCGGCGCGCGCCGAGACGATGGGCACGGACGCGTTCCTGCGCCACCTCGCTCCGCGCCTCGACGCCTTCCACGCGGCCGGCCAGGCGGTGGACGCGCTCGGCGTGGGCTTCGCGCGGCCCGAGTCGCGCGAGGCGCTCGACGCCTTCCGCCGCTCCTTCCTGCCGATCCGCTCCTGGTCCGTCGTGTCCGCGCACGCGCGCGACGTGCTGCGCGATCTCGGCGTGCCCGAGGACCGCATCGTCCTTGGCGCCGACTGGGCCTGGTGCCAGCGGCCGCGCAGCCGGCCCCAGGCCTGGGCCGACGTGCACTGGCGCGGGCTGGGCGTCGATCCCGGCGCCCCGCTGGTCGTGCTCGACGTGTCGCTGCCCTCGCTCGCGGCCGAGGCGCCCGCGCTCGCGCGCGGGCTCGACCGGCTGGGGGCACAGGGGTTCCAGGTCGCGTTCCTCGACAGCGACACGCGCGGCGGGGAGCGGGGCGCCGCGGAGCGGACGATGGCGCTCATGGCGCGGCCCGCGGTGCGCGTGCCGCGCGCCCCGTACCCGCCGGAGCAGATGGAGGCGCTCCTCGCTCCCGCCACGGCGGTCGTCTCCGCGCGGCGGCAGACCGTGCTGCAGGCCGTCCGCGCCGGCGTCCACGCGATCGTCCTCGCGGACGGCGCGGGGCCGGTCGACCTCTGCCGCGACCTGGAGATCGAGCCGGTCCCGCTCGCGGGCGGCCTCGATCCCGAGCGGCTGGTGGCCGCCGCCAACCCGGCGGACCGGCGGCGCTGCGTGATGCTGCTGGGACACGCGCGGCGCCGGTTGGAGGCGCGGAGCCAGAACAACCTCGTGCTGTGGGCGGAGGCGAGCGGCCAGGGCGGCGACCCGCGGCCGCGCGCGGCGCTGGTCGAGCGCATGTGCGCGAGCACCTGGTACCACCGCATCGAGATCGCGCCCGGGCTCGTCACGCCGGGCCAGCCCTGGGACGCGCTGTGGGAGCCCATGCGGCTGCGCCACGCCCAGGCGGACTTCCGCGGCAAGTCGGTGCTGGAGGTCGGCTGCTGGGACGGCTACTGGAGCTTCGAGGCCGAGCGCCTCGGCGCCGCCGAGGTGCTGGCCACGGACGACCTCTCGCAGCGGAAGGTGGTGACGCGCAACGTGCCGTTCGTGCGCGACTGCCTGGGCTCGCGCGTCCGTTACCGGGACGACGTGTCGGTCTACGAGCTGCCCGAGCGGCTGGGCCGGGCGTTCGACGTCGTCATCTTCTATGGCGTGCTCTACCACCTGCGCTATCCCGAGCTGGCGCTGGCCCAGCTGCGGCGCGTGCTGGAGCCGGGCGGCGTCCTGCTGCTCGAGACGGCGGTGCTCCCGGACGAGGAGGAGCCCGTGATGCGCTGGGGCTACCGGGCCATCTACGAGGAGGACCCGTCGAGCTGGAACGCGATGTCGCTGCGCTGCCTGCGCGAGCTGCTCACGACCAGCTACTTCGAGGTCGAGCTGTGCGAGACGTTCCTGCGGCAGGGCCGCGTGGGCCGGGGCTACGCGCGCGCACGCGCGGTGACGCGCCTCGTTCCGGACCCGCACATCGTGCCGGACCACTTCCTGAAGGACGTCGCCGCGAACGTCCCGCCCGTGCCCGCCCTGGGCGGCCGCGGCGAGGGCTGAGCGCGGAGGCCGGACCGCTCGACGTCAGCCGACGCGCGCGCCCGCCTCGGCCCAGTGGTGGGTGACCGCGCCGTGGCGGCACTCGACCGGCAGCTCGGCGAGGCCGTGGAACAGCTCGGGCTCGTGGCCCGCCGTCACTTCCAGCGGACCGACCTGCTCGTGGAAGTCCTGGAACACGCCCGGCTCCGCCGTCCCCAGCGTGAACGTGTAGAGGCCGGGCTGCACGCTCACGCGCAGGTCGAGGCGCACCACGAGTGCGTCGCCCGGCTGGAGCGCGGGGAGCCGGTGCCTCCGCAGCGACGTGCCGACCGAGAACACCATCGTGCCGAAGCGGTCGTAGAGGACGAGCCCCGCGGAGGGCAGCGCCACCGGCTGGTGCGCGAGCACCAGCAGGTCGACGTGCAGCACGTCCCGGGAGCCCACGCTCAGCGTGTCGCGCCCGTGGTCGTCGGTGAGGCGCGCCGCGACCAGCTCGAGGCCGCGCGGGCCGTGTCGGGACTCTCCGCGGAGGATGTTGCCGCGCAGCACCTCGGCCGGGGACATGCCCGGCTGCTCGTCCGCGTCGCGGTCCTCGAGCTCGCGGGCGCGGCCGGTCGGGTCCTGGCCCGCCAGCAGCCCGTGGTAACGGTTGATCGCCTCCTCCGAGGGACCCAGGAACGAGACGCGGCCGTGGCTCAGCACGAGCGCCTGCCGGCAGAGCCGACGCACCGCCTCCATGTCGTGCGAGACGAACAGGAAGCTCACGCCCGCCGCGCGCATCTCGTCGATGCGGGCCGCGCACTTCTGCTGGAAGAAGATGTCCCCCACCGAGAGGGCCTCGTCCACGATCAGCAGCTCCGGCTTGAGGTGCGCGAACAGCGCGAAGCCCAGCCGCACCCGCATCCCCGAGGAGTAGAACCGCAGCGGCCGGTCGAAGAACTCGCCGAGGTCGGCGAAGTCGCGCACCTGCCTCACCACCTCCGGCCGCAGCTCGCCGCCGGGCAGGCCGAGCAGGCGCGCGCTCTGGTTCACGTTCTGGCGGCCGGTCAGGTCGTCGTGGAAGCCGGTGCCCAGCTCGAGCAGCGAGTAGACGGTGGAGGCCGCGAGGTCGAAGCGCCCCTTGCTCGGCTCCAGGACGCCCGAGAGCACCTTGAGCAGCGTCGTCTTGCCCGAGCCGTTGGGCCCGATGATGCCGAAGCACTCGCCGCGCGCGACGGAGAACGAGATGTCGCGCAGCGCCCAGAAGTCCGTGTGCAGGTTGCGCCGGCCCCACGTGAGCCACTCGCCCGCGCGGTGCCAGGGGGACGTGTAGATCTTGAACCGCTTGGCCAGGCCCTCCACGTGCACCATCGGGCCTGCGCTCACAGCGCGTCCCTCAGGTCCGAGCGCAGGCGGCGGATCATCCCCGCGCCGGCGGCGCACAGCGCGGCCGCCCACAGCGCCATCCACGCCCACTGGAAGGCGGTGGGGAAGGCCCCCTCCACCAGGAGCCCGCGCACGCCCAGGATGAACGGCGTCACCGGGTTCCACTCCATCACCGTGTGCAGCCGCGGCCCCAGCGCGGCGGGATGGTAGACGATGGGCGTGAGCCAGAACCAGAACTGCAGCACGAGCGCGACGATCTGGGCCACGTCGCGGAAGAACACCGTGACCACCGACAGCACGAGGGCGGTGCCGAAGCAGAACCCCACGAACAGCCCCAGCACCAGCGGCAGCGCCAGCCAGCCGGGCCCCGGCCTCACGCCGGCGGCCAGCGCCATCGCGAACAGCGCGAGCACGTAGAGCGCGAGCGTCAGCGTGGAGGTCGCGATCGAGCGGGCCACGAACACGGCCTCGGGCACCGCCAGCTTCTTCAGGTAGCCCTCGTTGGCGAGCAGGGCCATCCCTCCCCTCGAGACGCTCTCGACGAACACGAACCAGGGCAGGATGCCCGCGCACAGGAACAGCGCGTAGGCGCCGCCGGCGGGGACGTCCGGCTGCGAGGCCATGAACCGCGAGAACACGGCGTAGTACACGAGGATCTGCGCGAGCGGCGTGACGACGTGCCAGAGCACGCCCAGGGCCGACCCCGCGTAGCGCTGCTTGAGCTCGTGGAGGGCGCCGGCCAGGACGAAGGACCGGTGACGCCAGAGGGAGGAGAACACTGCGGTCCGCTAACGAGGTCCCGATCGGCCGCGGCGCGAGGCGAGCGACGCCCGGCGGCCGATCCTCAGGCCACCCTCCGCTCCTCCGTGGACGCGGCCTGCGGCTTCGTCCGCCGGAACAGCACGCTGGGCAGGCGGCGCACCATGCGGTCGAACAGGTACGTGACCAGGGCCAGCGGCGTGGAGCGCTCGAGCGCGCCGCCGAGGAGGCGCGTGAGCCGCGGCGAGAGGCGCAGCGCCCGTCCCAGCCCCCACCAGGTGCGGCAGACCTCGAGCACGTACCTGCCGAACTCGTCGTTCTCCTTCCGCATGTCGATCACCGCCACCTCGGTCAGCAGCTCCGGGTGCTTGCGGAGGATCTTGCGGTCGGCGATGAAGCGCACCAGGCTGGTGGGGATCTTGGAGTTGCCCAGGCAGAGCAGCAGGAAGACCCAGTAGGCGCGCTTGATGTCCTTCAGGTTGGGGATCTTGCTCCGCCACTGCATGCGGTGCCGCGAGTCGTCGAGGTCGGAGAAGAGGTGGTCGATCGCGTCCTGCTCGTCGCGCAGCAGGCCCTCGCGGATCGCGCGCTTGGCGAGCTGCGTCTCGGGGAACAGCACCAGGCTGTGCAGGTTGACCTTGAAGGGGCTCTGCAGCCGGACCATCAGCTGGAACGTCTCCTCCATCTCGGTGGGGCTCTCCCAGGGATGGTCGAGGATGAGGTCGTAGGTCCGCTGCACCGCGGGGTGCTTCGCGTAGAAGCCGTCCACGCGGACGATCTCCTCGTTCGTCTCGGGACGCCGGAACACGTTCTTGCGCGTCGTCTCGCAGGCGGCCTCGATCCCCATGATGACGCCCACCAGGCCCGCGTCGGCGAGCAGGTTGACGTTGCGCTCCTTGACCGTCTTGGGATGGGCCCAGATGTGGAACGGGAGGGCGATCTCCTTCTTGTACGCGGCGGCGAACTCCTCCATGAAGTTGGCCTCGGCCGGGAAGGTGTCGTCCCAGAAGCCGATGATCGACACGTTGGGGTTGATCTCCCGCGCGTGCTTGATGTCCTCGATGATGCGCGGCACCGACCGGCGCCGCAGCGCCTTGCCCGCCGGCGAGAGCTGCCGGACGTTCGGAGAGCTGCAGAAGCTGCAGTTGAAGGGGCAGTTCCGAGAGCACTTCGTCGAGTAGAAGCCGCCGCGCAGGAACGGGTCGCCGGGGACGATCTCGCCCGTGTCCGATCGGATCAGCCACTTCTGGTCGGAGGGCTCGAGGTCAGGGAACGGCATGGCGTCGAGATCCTCGGGCGGGTCCCGGCGGACCATGTTGAGCGTGCGCTGCGTGAGGAGGCCGGCCATGTCGTGGACGGGCCGTCCCGCCTGCAGGCGCGTGCACAGCTCCACGGACGACTCCTCCGCCTCGCCCACGCAGACGAAGTCGATGGGCGCGTGGTCCAGGCAGTACTGCGGCGCCAGGCTGGGGTACGGGCCGCCCAGGACGATGGGCGCGTCCCAGGCCTTCTTGGCCCGCGTGGCCACCGCCGCGACCGCGGGATGGCACAGCATGCTCGTGGCGCTGAGGCCGACGAGGTCCGGCTGGATGTCCCTCAGCAGCCCCTCGAGCGAGGCCAGCTCCGCCTCCTCGAAGGTGGGCACGTCCTGCACCATCCTGTCGCCGAAGTAGATGTGGTGGACGTCGAAGCCGGCCTGCTTGAGGTGGGCGGAGACCAGCCGGAAACCGTAGGTGCCCTGATCGTACACGCTGACGAGAGCGACTCGGAACATCGGACCTCCCCCTCCTGCCCGCGCCACGGCCGCCATGCTGGGAGTGTGGCCCAGGCTATACGGAGGTTGCGCTAGTATCGCCGTCCCGCGGCGTGAGCGTCAAGGCTTAAGTATTAGAACCCTGCGGGTTTTCGCCAGAGGTCGAGGTTGCGCCCCGCCCGCTCCGCCAGCCGGGCGCGCGCCGCGGCCAGGCGCGCGAGCTCCGCGTCGCGACCGCGGAGCGCGTGCGCGACCGCATCGGCGACCGCGTCGGCGTCGACCGCGTCGAGCGTGCCCACCGCCGCGCCGCCCAGGTCGTCGAGCAGGTCCGTCATCTTCGCGCTGCGCGCGAGCGTGACCGGCACCGTCCCCGCCAGGACGGACTGTACGGTGAAGTGATAGCGGCTCGACAGCGTGACGGCCGCCGCGCCCAGCAGCGCCAGCGCCTCGTCCGGGGTGTAGTACTCCGCCGGCACGGCGAACGAGGGCTCCCGCATCCGCCCGCGCACCTCGGCCGCCGCCGCCTGGTCGTAGAAGGCCCCCTCCCGCGACTCGTTGCAGAAGAACCCGACCTGCAGCCCGGTCTCGCGCGCCACGCGGTCCAGCGCCTGCGCCAGCGCGCGCCTGGGCTCCGCGCGATCCCCCCAGACCTCGTTCACCACGTTCGCGAGCAGCAGCGGCCGCGCCTCCTCTCGCCCCGCGGCCGCCAGCAGGCCGCGGGCCCAGTCCGAGCGGTCCGCGGACCGCTCGTACGACCAGGCCCAGTCGGCGCCCACCGCGACCCGCGCGGGCGGCACGCCCAGCTCCAGCAGCCGCTCCCGGCACGCCTGGGAGCGCACCGTCCAGGAGCGCACCGGCGCCATCGCGCGGAGGAACAGCTCGCGCGCCTCGGCCGATCGCAGCGGCTCCACGCCGACGCCCAGCGCGTCGACCGTCAGCCCCGCCGCGTGGAACGCGAGCAGCCGAGGAGTCAGGAAGCCGAGCGGCCATCCGGTGCCGAGCGTGTCCGTGACCGGCGTGTCGCCGACCAGCAGCCCCGGGAGCGCAGGCGACGCCACGGGCGCGCCGTCCCACCCGATCTCCACGTAGCGGTGGCGCGGCGGGTACGGCTCGCGCTGCATGCGGGCGTTCGGGAACACCTCGACCGTGAGCTCGACCTCGGGCGGCAGCGCGCGCCAGAACGCGCGGTTCATCAGCTCGTCGCCGATGTTGCCCGCGCCCTGTCCGTTCGCGATCTGGAAGAAGCGGTGCGTCCGCCCGTTCACCGGGACGACCGGTACCACTCGATCGTTCGGGCCAGGCCTTCCTCGAACGGCGTGCGCGCACGGAAGCCGAAGAACCGCTCGGCGCGCGTGGTGTCGAGGCAGCGCCGGGGCTGGCCGTCGGGCAGCGAGGTGTTCCACACCAGGCGCCCCTTGAAGCCCGTCAGCCGCGCGATGCACTCCGCGAGGTCCTTGATCGAGATCTCGAAGCCCGCGCCGAGGTTCACCGGCTCCGGACCGTCGTAGTGCTCGGTCGCCAGCACGATGCCCTGGGCGGCGTCGTCCACGTAGAGGAACTCGCGCGTCGCGCGGCCGGTGCCCCACACCTCGACCACCTCGTCCCTGCGCTCCACCGCCTCCACGAACTTCTTGATGAGCGCGGGGATCACGTGCGAGCTCTTCGGGTCGAAGTTGTCGCGCGGCCCGTAGAGGTTCACCGGCAGCAGGTAGATGGCGTTGAAGCCGTACTGGTCGCGATAGGCCTGGGCCTGCACCAGCAGCGCCTTCTTGGCGATGCCGTAGGGGGCGTTGGTCTCCTCCGGGTAGCCGCTCCAGAGGTCCTCCTCCTTGAAGGGCACGGGGGTGAACTTGGGATAGGCGCAGATGGTGCCGATGGCGACGAACTTCTGGACGCCCGCGCGCCGCGCGTGCTCCATGAGCAGCGCACCCATCACCATGTTCTGGTAGTAGAAGCTGCCCGGGTTCTCGCGGTTGGCGCCGATGCCGCCCACCACGGCCGCCAGGTGGAGCACGACGTCGGGACGGTGCGTCTCGTAGAGGCGGACCACGTCCGCCTCGTGCACCAGGTCGAACTCCCTGCGCCGCGGCGCCACCACGTGCTGCGCGCCGCGACGCGCCAGCTCCTGCGTGACGGCCGAGCCCAGGAAACCGGCTCCGCCGGTCACGACGATCTTCGTGTCCTTCGTGATGATCAAGCTGCCGCTCCGCGAAATGGCCCGTCCCGGCATTCTCGCGGCAAGCTCGACCGGCAGTCAAACCCTCCTGGACAAAGGGTTCCGGAGGGAGCCGCCGGTCGCGGCGGCCCGCTTCAGGCCGCCGTGTCGGGGACCGAGCTGCGGGCTTCCTGCGCCCGCCGCAGGACGGCGATGAGGCTCAGGGCCGGGAGCGGCACCAGCCGGTCCACCACGCGGAAGAGCGGGGTGAGCAGGTTGAGCAGCTTGATCTGGATCAGCCCGAACGACCGCCGCCGCAGGATCTTGCCGTTCAGGAACCAGGCCGCGGTGCCGGTCCGGTTGAACTCGATCATCCGCTCCAGCTCGAGCCCGGTGGATGCGGCCAGCGCGGCCAGGCCCTCCTTCGAGTAGCGCTGGCGGTGGCCCAGCACCTCGTCGAGCGTCCCGAAGTTCCACTGCCCCTGCGGCACCAGGACGATCGCGCGGCCGCCGGGGGCCAGGGCGTCGCGGATGTTGCCGAGCGCCACGCGGTCGTCCGGGACGTGCTCGATCACGTTGAGGCAGATGATGGTGTCGTAGCCGGCGCCGGAGCGCGGGAAGGACGCCACGTCGGTGACGTCGCAGAACGCGACGTCCAGGTAGGGGCGGTCCTGGCGCAGCGACGCCAGCGTCTGCAGGTAGAGCGGGTTGATGTCCGACACCACGTACTCGCGGCGCGGGATGAGCTTCTGGGTCAGGTTCCCGACGCCACTGCCGATCTCCAGCACGTGCTGCCCGCAGAAGGGGCGGATGGTGTCGGCCATCCAGGCGTTGAAGCGCGGGGCGCGGCCCAGCCGCGCCAGGATCTGGCTGCCGTACTCGTCGCGCTTGTAGATGTCGTCCGACAGCGCGAAGCGGACGATCGCCCACAGCGCGGCGACGCCGTCCTTCCAGTTGATCTTCTTGCCTTCCTGGTACGTGCGGCCCGAGTAGCTGATGGGGATCTCGAACAGCCGCGCCTGGCGCTTGGCCAGCTTGATGGTGAGCTCCGGCTCCAGGCGGAAGTCGTCCGACAGGATCGGGATCGACTTGAGCAGCGAGGTGCGCACCGCCTTGTAGCACGTCTCCATGTCGGTGATGTTCAGGTTGGTGACCAGGTTGGTCAGGAACGTCAGCAGCCGGTTGCCCAGCTCGTGGCGGAACAGCAGCACGCGCCGCACGGCGCCGCCGGCGAAGCGGGAGCCGTACACGGCGTCCGCCTGCTCCTCCACGAAGACCTGGGTGATGCGCAGCAGGTCCCGGGGGTGGTACTCGAGGTCGGCGTCGTGGATGACGCTGATCTCGCACGTCGCCTGCTCCAGCGCGGTGCGGATCGCGCCGCCCTTGCCCTGGTTCCGCTCGTGCCGGAGGAACGTCCAGGAGATGCGCGAGCCGGGCTGGCCGGTGCGCTCCCGGCGGAAGCGCTCCAGGACCTCCGGCGTGCCGTCGGTCGACCGGTCGTCGACGACGATGACCTCCACCCGCTCCAGGTGCGGGCTCTCCTCCAGCACGTGCAGCCGCTCCAGCGACGTGGCGACGAGGTGCTGTTCGTTGTAGACAGGGACCAGGACCGAGAGGGACGTCATTGGCCGGTGATGCTAACCCATGAACGCCGTTTTTCCGCGGGCGTGTTTTTCCTCACAGCCCCGGCGGCGCAGGGGTGAAACCATTATGGTCGGGAGTGCCATGGGAGCGGTCCAGGGGAGGACGGTGCGGAGGGTCGTGCGCCTGCTGCCGTGCGCGCTCGCCCTGCTCGCGCCCGCGGGGCTGCAGGCCGCGGGCGTCGTGGGCAACGGCACGCCGGGGAGCTGCACGGAGGCCGCGCTCAACGCCGCCCTGGTCGGGGGCGGAGCCGTCACCTTCAACTGCGGCGCGAGCCCGGTCGTCATCCCCATCACGGCCCAGAAGGTGATCGCGGCCGGCACCACGGTGGACGGCGGCAGCGCGGACCTGGTCATCCTCGACGCGGGCGGGGCCACGCGCCACTTCACGACCAACCAGAACATCCCGCTCACCGTGCGGAACCTCACGCTGCGCAACGGACGCTGCCCGATCCCCGACCCCGGGCAGCCCTCGCCGGGCTACGGGGGGTCGATCCGGTCCGGCATCCTCTCGCCCCTCACCGTGACCGACACGCGCTTCATCAACAACGTCTGCGACGCGACAGGCAACGACGTCGGGGGCGGCGCCATCCGCCAGCGGCGCGGGGCGCTCGTCATCCAGCGCACGCTGTTCCAGGGCAACCGGGCCGGCAACGCGGGGGCCATCAGCAGCAGCGACAGCGCGGTGACGATCGAGGACAGCACGTTC
>JAICEW010000008.1 GCA_025923995.1 Vicinamibacteria bacterium
AGCAGCTCGGCCGCCACCTCCACCATGCGCGTGGTGGCCATCTTGAACACCCAGCGCCCGTCCATCACCGGGATGTGGTCGCCGCGCGCGATCTGCCCGGGGTCGGTGTACGGGCGGTGCTTGAAGCCGGTGCCTGGCACGTAGAGCTTGTCGTAGTCGGCGCCGTCCGTGTGCAGGATCTGGTCGACGACGCCTCGGCCGTCCTCCTGCGCCTGGATCACCATCGCCGCGCCCGCGTCGCCGAAGAGCACCGTGAGGTGGCGGAAGCGCGAGTTCCACGCGTGCTCCTCCGCCGTGGGCGGCGTGTCCGAGCGGCCGTAGAGGTACTCCCACTGCGGACCGTTCCACGGCATGAACCCGCTGTGGATCTCGGCGCCGACCAGCAGCACGTTCGTCGCGAGGCCGGCGCGCACGTGCGCGTCCACCAGCTGGAGGCCGTAGAGGAACCCGACGCACTGCTGGCGGATGTCGAAGCAGGGCACGGGCCGCAGGCCCAGCTTGGCCTGCAACAGCGCCCCCGAGCCGGGGAAGTAGTGGTCGGGCGTCATGGTCGCGAACACGACCAGGTCGATCTCTTCGGGTGCGACGCCGGCGTGCGCGAGCGCGGCGCGCGCGGCCTCGACGCCCAGGTCTGAGGTGCCCGTGCCCGGATCCACGTAGTAGCGGGTCTCGACGCCGCTGCGCTCGCGGATCCAGGCGTCGCTCGTGTCCATGAGCCGGGACAACATGTCGTTGGTGACCCGGTTCGGCGGAATGAAGGACCCGCTCCCGACGACGACGGCCCGCGGCGCCATGCGCCCTCCCCTTCGCCCCTTGGCCCTGGATTCTAGCGGGGTGGCCAGGCAGAGTCGCGTCCGGCTCAGCGCACTTCGAAGGGGGCCGCGTGCAGCTCCTCGTGTGTCCCCGTGACTTCCTGGACCGCGAGCACGAACGCACCCGGGCCGAGGAGCTGCGCCTGGACGATGACGTCGAGGACCGGGCCGTTCGCACCGGCCGTCGCCTTGAGGCCCTCGAACGCGGCGATCTCGCGCCCGTTCACGTCCTGCAGGCTGGCGCGATAGGAGGGACGGGGCGGGACGCCCTCCAGGGGCACGCGCAGGTGGATCCACTGGCGCGTGACCGCGAAGGAATCGGCGCGGCTTGATCCCCTCTCGATCCCCGCGCGCAGGGGCCAGGTCGCGATCTCTCCCGAGCCGATGCCTTCGCCAAGGCGCCTGAGCAGCTCGCCCAGCTCCTGCGCCTGCGAGTCGACCGTCTCGCGCAGCGCGGCCTCGTTCGCCTTCGCCGCGGCCGCGTCGCGCTCGCGCATTCGCCGCTCGCCCACCGACCAGCCGGCGCCCGCCAGGCCCACCACGAGCGCCGCCGCCCAGGGCAGGGCCGCCGTCAGGCGCGAAGGGCGCGAGGGGCGCGAAGGCGCGGGTCTCGCGACCGTCGACGCGCGCCCGGCCTTGACCGCGTCACGCGCGGCCAGCAGGCTGCGCATGAACGCGACGCGCTCCTGCCGGCGGGGCGACGCCAGGAAGTACGACTCGAACCGTTCGCGGTCGGGCCTCGCCAGCTCATCCGAGAGGTAGGCGTGGATGAGGTCGTCTCCCGTCGCCCGCACCTCGTCATGGAACTCGGGCTCGCTGAGCAGCCGTTCATCGATCTCCTCGCGCTGCCCGGGCGTGAGCCCGCCCAGGAGGTACTCCTTGAGGGCCGCGTCGGGATCGGGCTCGGTCCCGGTCACTCGCCGCGCTCCCGCGCCTGGAGGCACTCCTTGAGGCACGCTTCCAGGCGGACGCGCAGCCGGTACGCGCGTGTCTTGAGCGCCTCGTAGCGGATCCCCAGCCGCTCCGCCAGCAGCCGGCGACCCTCCTGGTGTGATCCGCCGACCTTCTCGTAGTACTCCAGGATGACCGCGCGCTCGTCGGAGGCCAGGGTCTCGAGACAGCGCGTGAGGCAGGAGCTGCGCGCCTCGTTGAGGCCGTCCGGATGCGCCACCCATTCGCGCGCCGCGCCGGCCGCGGCCCGCTGCTCGCGCAGCTGCGAGCGCAGCCGCTCGAGCAGCACCAGCCGGGCCACCCCGTAGCTGTAGGACAGGACTCGATCGATCGACTCCCCCTCTTCCAGCCGCCGGGCGACGCGGTCGAGGGTCTCGTCCGCCGCGGATTCAGGCCGCTGGACGCCCTTCCAGTCGAAGTAGTCGGCCAGCCTCTCCCGGAGCGAGTGGTATTCGAGGGCGGCGGCCTCCCGGTCGGGTCCCAGCCGCTCCAGGAGACGTTCGAGCGCTTTCCGTGTCAGGGACCAGCGCGCGGACGTCGTCAAACCCTCCACCCTCTTCGGCAAACCGTCCCAGGGTACAACGAAGGCCTCGAAACCCGTCAGGGCGGGGTCGGGGCCGGCGGGCAGCGGAATGGATCGAACGTGCATGAAGAGCGAGCAGGGCGCCGGAGGGCGGGCGCCGACAGTGGGGCCCGGGGAGCCCCCTTTCTACAAGGATGTGACGTACGAGGCCCAGAGGTCACCGCCCGCCCGCGGGACGGCCGGTCAGTCGCGCCGGACGACGAACGCCGCGGCCTCGATCTCCTGCGCCTCGGCGTCGTCGCTGAGGATGAGGACCATGTACGACGCCGGAGGGAGGAGGCTCGCCCGGACCATCATGTCCACCGTCCGTTCGTTGGTCCCCGAGGCCGTCGGCAGGCTCCGGGAGCTCTGGATCTCATTCCCTCCGCTCGTCTGCAGGCTGAGGCGATAGGACGGGGCGCGCAGCTGGTCGGCGAGGGGGATGCGCAGCAGGACCCATTCCGAGCGGAGCTCGAACGGGTCCGTGGTGCTCCCGCGCTGCAGCCCGGGGCGCACCGTCCAGGTCGCGACCGGGCCGACGTCCTTCGACACTTGCGTGCCCGCCTGCTGCTCCTCGACGTGCCTGCTCTGCTCGGCCAGGGTGTGCTCCAGGCGGCTCACCCGATCCCGTGCCGCGTCCCGTTCGCGCTCGAGGCGCCGCCTCTCGCCGGTCGACCAGCCTCCGGCGGCCAGCCCCACCACCAGCACGGCCGCCCAGGGAAGCCACGTGGTCCAGCGGGAGGCACGCGCCCGAGGCGGAGCGGCACCGGCGGCCCGCTCGTTCCCGACGCGACCCACCGCCGTCACCAGCGTGCGCACGAAGGCGAAGCGATCGCGATGACGGCGCGAGAGCAGGAAGTGGCTCTCGAAGCGCGCACGGTCGCCGGCGGGGAGCTGGCCCGCGAGGTAGGCATGGATGAGGTCGTCGGCGGCCGCCTGCAGCTCCGCGTGCACCGCGTCATCAGCGAGGAAGCGGTCGTCGATCTCCTCCTGGCGCTCCGCGCTCAGCGTGCCCAGGTGATAGCTCCTGAGCTCCGCCTCGCGTCCGGCGGGATCCTCTTCGCCGCTCATCGATCGCTCTCTTCGAGACACCCGCGCAGGCACGCGTCCAGCCGGTTGCGGAGGCGGTGGGCGCGCGTCTTCAGCGTCGCGTAGCTGATGCCCAGGCGCGTCGCCAGGCGCTTGCGGCCGCTCAGGTGCACGTCGCCCGCCCCCTCGTAGTATCCGATGATGAGCTCGCGATCGGCCGCCGCCAGCTCCTGCAGGCAGCGGGTCAGGCACTCGATCCGGACCTCCTCGTCGCCTTTCGTCTGCGCGATCAGCTCCAGGGGCACGCTGGCCGAGTCCTGCTGCTCGCGCGTCTGCTGGCGCAGGCTCTCGAGCAGGACGTACCGGGCCACGCCGTGCACGTAGGCCTCCACCCGCTGGATGGCTTCGCCCTCCTCCAGCCGCCGCGCCACCCGATCGAGCGTCTCGTCGCACGCCGCGTCGGGACGGAGCACGCCCTTCCAGTCGAAGTAGTCGACGAGGCGCGCGCGCAGCGCCTCGTAGCGTTCCCCGGCCGCCTCGCGGTCCGGTCCCAGCCGCTCGAGCAGCCGCTCGAACGCGTCCTCCGTCAGGGACCATCGTGTCGAGGACGTCATGTGGCTTCTCGTGGCCTCCTGCGACCCGCAAAGCGCTCATGCTAAGTCCGGGAGCGCATCACGACCAAGCCGCCCTAGTTCCAGTCGCCCAGCAGCTGGAACCCGGCCCAGTAGTAGGGATGCCGCCACTGCGGCCGCGAGCGCACGTAGGCCTGCGCGTCGCGCAGGGCCGCGGCGGGGCGCACCGGCGTCGCACCGAGGAGTCCCTCGTAGAAGCGCCCCATCAGCGCAGCCGTCGCCGCGTCGTCCACGGCCCACAGGCTCGACACCACGCGTCGGGTGCCCGCGTGCAGGAACGCCTGCGGCAGCCCCACCAGACCCTCGCCGCGCACCTCCTTGCCGAGCGCGGTGCGGCAACCCGACAGGACGACGACGTCGGCCGACAGGTCGAGGTTGAACGCGTCCAGCGCGCTCAGGAATCCGTCCTGCGCGCGGGCTTCCGAGTCGAAGAGCGAGAGCACGAGGCCCGAGAGCTCCGGGCGCCGTGTGTTCAGGAACCCGTGCGTCGCGAAATGCACGAACCGGTACTCGCCCAGTCGGGCCTCGCGCACCGTGCGCAGGCTGGCGTCGAAGTCGAGCGCCACCAGCGAGCGCTCGGCTCCGGCCAGCGAAGCGCTGCGCATGGCCTCGCGCCGCGTGAACACGAGGCGCTCCAGATGGTCGAGCCCGGCGAAGTCCCGCGCCGCGCGGGACGCGTCGTCGGCCACGCGCACGGGCTCGGCCGGCTTCGCGCCTCCCGTGACGCGCGCGTCGTCTACACGGAAGACGGGATCGGCCAGCACCGCCACGGTCTTCGAGGGCGGCGCAGGCGCCACCGCACGCAGCAGCCGCACGGTCGACACCGACGGCAACGCCACGACCTGGTGCCGCTCGAGCAGGATCCCTCCCCGTGGGTCGGGCAGAGCCGCGAACGGCACGTAGTGGAGCATCCCGTCGGCGATCACGACCACGCGCTTGCGCAGCCGCGGCTGCGCGGGGGCCACGACCAGGCGCGACAGCTCGCGGGCGGCCGCGGTCCGAGGGGCCTTCGCGCTCGAGAGCGACCCATGGGCCGTGCGGGCCAGCTCCTCGATCCGCGCGCGGTCCGGCAGCGCGTGCATCTCGAGCGTCTCGCGGGTGACGACCCACAGCGTCGAGCGCGTGGCTCCGAGCGCGAGCGCGAGCACCACCGTCTCGTCGTCGAGCTGGGCCTGCAGGTCCCTCACGCCCAGCACGGCCGACCGGTCGAGCTCGGCGTAGCGGGGAGTGAGACGGCGGATCTCCGCATCCAGCTCGCGCAGGTCCCGCTCCAGCCGCGCCAGCCGTCCCGGATGGGGCGAGGAGGCCTCCGTCCGGCGGAACTGGGTCTCCACCTCGCGCGCGATCAGACGGCGCAGCTCGCGCTGCCGGGCGGCCAGCCGCTCGTCGATGCCCTCGCGGACGCCCTGGCGCGACTCGGTCAGCGCGTCGCGGAGCACGCGCGTGCGGGCCCGCTCGGCGGCGTCGAACGCGTCGGCGGCCGCCTCGGTGCCGCCGCGCGCCACCGCCGCCTCGACCAGCAGGTCCACGTGGAAGTCGTCGATCTCCCGGTGCGACGCCACGAGCGCCTCGCGCCAGTCCACGCGGCGCACCTGGCTGCGCTCCGCCTCGGCGTGTCCGAGCGCGTGTTCGACCAGCCGGCGCGCCTCGTCGGGCCGTCCCTGTCGGCGCGCCACGCGCGCGAGCAGGTAGGACCCGAGCGCCTCGTACTGCTCCCAGGCCGTCAGCTGCATCTGCCGTCGGGCCTCGGCGCAGTTCGCTTCCGCGCGCGGGAGATCGCCCGCGGCTTCGTGCAGCCGGCACAGGTTGAGGAGCGCCCGGACGGTCGGAGCCTGTCCGATCCTCTGCGAGACCGCGACGGAGGCCGCAACCGCCTCGAGGGCCTGCGGGATCTCGCCCGCCTTGAAGTGCGCCAGCGCCAGATAGTCCAGCGCGACCCGCTCCTCGCGCGGTGCCTTCGCCCGCTCCGCGACCGCATGGGCCTGGCGAGCCAGCGCGATCGCCTCGTTCGCCTCCCCGCGCTCGGCCGCGATGGCGCTCAGGCGAGACAGCATGTACACCTCGCTGAGGCGGGCTTCGGCCCGGCGGGCGATCTCCAGCCCCCGCCGGGCCACGGCGCCGGCCTCGTCCAGGTCTCCCAGCATGAACAGGCTCGTCGCCATGTTGCCCAGGCTGGTGAGGTCGTCGGACGGCTGGCCCGATGCCCGGTGCACCTGCAAGCCCTCGAGAAGCAGATCGTAGGCGTGCTGGTGCGCGCCGCGGTTGCTGACCAGCGCGGCCAGGCTCGCGAGCCCGACCACGAGGACCTCGTCGTCCCCGATCTCGCGCGCCAGCGCGATCGACTCCTCGTATCGGTCCTGGGCCAGCGCCATCTCGCTGCGGGCGGCGTGGAACACTCCCAGGTTCTGCAGGGACTCGCTCTCGCGGAACCGGTTCCCCCACGCGCGCGCCGCGGCGAGCGCGTTCTGCTGCGCCTCGACCGCCTCGTCATACGCGCCCAGCGCGTACGCCGCCTCGGCGACGCAGGACAGCGCGTCCGTCTCCAGCATCGTGTCTCCCGCGTCCTGTGCCGACCGGAGCGCTCTCGCGCACTCGTCGGCCGACGCCGGCGGATCGATGAAGTTGACGGCGACGCCCAACGCGACCCGGGCCCGGATCTCCGAGCGGACGTCGCCGATGCCGCGCCAGAGCGTCGCGGCCCTGCCGAAGGCGGCCACGGCGCGCATCCGGAAACCCGCGCCCGCCGACTCCCGCTCGCGCACGCCCTCGCCGAACGCGCGCTCTGCCGCGAGCCGCGCTTCCGCGTCCGCGGGCGGCCCGACGTCCACGCGCACCAGGAACCGGGACCCCGGCGGCGAACGCCGGGCCCGCACGACGATGCGATGTGTGCCCGAGGCGGGCACCACCCAGGTGAACGCCTCGGTCGACTCGCGCACGCGGGCGTCGTCCACCCTCGCCAGCACGCGCCCGTCCGGCCCGGTGACTTCCAGCGAGGCGTCGATTCCGACCTGCGTCAGCTCGACCCGCGCCAGCTGGCCCGCTTCCAGCTCCGCCTCGAAGGCGCGAGCGTCGCTGCCGAGGACGCCTTCGTGGATGCTGCCCGGTCGGAGGGGCTCGGCCGCCCCGGCCGTTCCGGCGAGCAGGAACGCCGCGGCCGTGCTCAGGGTCGGGAGGGACCATCCTGACATGCGGGCGATTCTAGTGCGGGAGCGCTGCTCCTCTTCGCGGAAAGCCCTGCTCGGCGCGACGCCTGGTCTAGTTCACCTCGAACCCCGTCAGCTCGACCGGGATCGCGCAGCGCGTGCCCTCCATCCGCCGGAAGTCGTCCAGCCACCAGCCGGCGTCGGCGAGGAAGGAATCGCTGCCGAAGCGGAAACGGAAGAGGACGGTCTGGCCGGCGAACTCGCTGAGGTCCACGCGGACCTCCTCGAATGCTCCGTTGTCGCCGGACCAGGCCAGGCGACCCGCCAGCGGGTTCGAACAGCAGCTCGAGAGCTCCCCGTCGTAGCCGTTCTGCAGGAACCGGTCGGGATTGGCCGGCACCGCGGTGCCGTGGCCCGCCAGGATGTCGACCCAGGTGATGCCGTCGAGCGAGTACTCGAGCACGCCGCCGTCATGGAAGTCTCCGAACCAGATGTCGAGACCGTAGCGGTGCCAGAACTCGAGCACCGACCCCGGTGCCACCGTGACCGCTGCGCTGGTCGCGAGCTGGCGATCGGACACGCCCGAAGGGTCAGGGACGAACGCGGAATGCGTCGGTGAGTGGCTGGCGGTGTCGACGATCGCCCAGTTGGTCCCGCCGCCGCTTCCGGAGACCGACCAGTTCCCCAGCCCGGACTCCATGTCGTCGAGGAACGTCGGACGGAGCGGACCCGTGGGCACCGCGCTGCGCTCCACGAGGTTCGTCTCTTCGTTTCCACCGCAGGGGCCGGAGCCGCCGGCGGCCGCATCCTCGGCCCTGACCTTGTAGTACATGCGCACGGCGTAGCCGAGCCCGAGATCCTGGTAGGTGGTGGCAGTCTGGCATGCCGCGAGGACGTTGGCCGGGCCGGGCGTGAAGCCCGCGGTCGGCGAGCCGTAGACGTTGTAGCGGACCGTGGTGCCGCAGTGGGCGGTGGCCGGATTCCAGGACAGGTTGATCGTGCACAGGCCGGCCTGGCCATTGCTGGCGGAGGCGAGGCCCGCGAAGGTGGGGGCCACCGTGCACGAGCCGGTCGTGGCGGCGTCGTCGCATGTGCTCATCGCGGAGGGACACGAATCGCCGTCCAGGGCGCGCACGACGTACGAATAGGTGATGGTGCCGGACACCGTGTTGTCCTGGTAGGTCGTGCCGGCGACGCCGGTGGCGATCGACGCCAGCGGGCCGCCGGGGCAGGCACCGGTCGCGCGGAGGACCTCGTAGGAAGCGGCGCCGGGCGTGGCCGTCCAGCTCACCGTGATCTGGTTGGGAGCGGTGGCGGTCGCGGTCACTCCGGTCGGCGCCGCCGGACCGATGCAGACGCTGCCGGGCGGCAGGTTGAATCCCAGATCCGCGATCACCAGCGGAATGGCGATGCCCCGGTTGCGTGCCCCACCCGTCGAGGTGCACTCGGGAAAGCCCCCGCAGTGATGCAGCGCCACCACCCGGTGGTCCGCGTACGCGAGCACGGGCGAGCCCGAAGAGCCTTCCTGCGTGTCGGCGAAGTACCCGACCTCGGGCGGTCCACCGCTGCAGGTGGGCTCGGAGAGGCTCGTGACGAGCGCGAAGCCGCCCGGATCGGCCGGATGCGTCGACTCGACCGAAATCCGCTTGCCCCAGAGGCCCGGATGGCCGGGCAGGTACATCCGCTCGTTCAAGACGGGTCCCGAGGCGCGGAGCTGCATGAACCCGTACGTGGCCGGCAGGTTGACCCCGGTGCCGGTGCTGGTGTCGGGCAGCACCAGCGAGTAGTCGAGCGGCGCGTTCACCTGTACGAGGGTTCCCCCGCTGGCCTCGATCACTCCCGGGCAGGCGCCCGTGCCCGAGCAGTCGGTGGCGCAGGTCGCGCCTTCGGCCATGAACTCGAAGTCGCTGTTGTCCACGTAGGCCTGGTTGACGATGCAGTGCCGGTTGGTCATCACGTGGCCCGCGGTGCCGACGAGCCAACCCGTGCAGGACTCTGCGCCGTACAGCAGGAGGCGCGCCACCGCGCGGCTCTCGTCGTAGATCTGGGGCTCGCTCGCCTGGTAGCACTTGGCCTCGCGGCTGTCGTCCTTGCCGCAAATGGACTCGGGACCGCGCGGTGGCCGCGGCAGGTTCATCTTCTCCCCCAGGCCCCGTGCCCAGAACCGCTCGATCTCGGCCACGCTGTAGCCGCGGCCGTAGGCGTCGATGGTGAAGCCGAAGCCGCGCGAGCCGGCGGCGGCGAAGAGCTCGACGATCGCCGTGTCGCCCTTCACATGGGTCGCGAAGAACCCGTCGGCGCTGCGGCCCAGTCCGTGGCGGCCCAGGCCGATGTAGGTCCGCTCCTGCCGTCCATCCGGAGAGCGCACGACCACGCGATCGCCCGGCGCCAGGTCCATCACCGCGAAGTGCGGGGCGATGTAGGTGGCTTGCGGGTGATGGATGCGCGCGGTGAACAAGGGTGACGCGCCCGTCCCTTCGTAGGGGTGGGGCGTCGCCATCGTCTTCCGCACGTGTTCGCCGACCGTGACCTTTCCGTGCGCGGGAACCCCCGCGCCCAGCGTGATCGCCAGGAGGCAAGTCGAACGCGTGACGCTCATCGCGGCCTCTCGCCGCACCGCGGACGGTGCGTGCAACCGTCAGGAGACCGCGGGTCCTATTCCTCGTCGCAGAAGTCGTGCTCGGTCGGCCGCGTCGTGAGCACGGGGCACGGCGCGCGGCGCACGACCCGCTCCGTGGTGGAGCCGAAGATCGCCTTGTCGAGCATCCCCTTGCCGTGGGTGCCCAGCACGATCATGTCGATCTTCTCCTCCTCGGCCACGCGCACGATCTCGGCCGAGGGCTTGCCCTGCGAGACCTGGTCGCGCACCTTGACGCCCTTGCCGCGGGCCTCCTCGGCCAGCTTGCCCAGCTCGGCCCGGGCGTAGCCGGACATCTCCTGGAACACCTCGGCCATGGGCACGGGGAACAGGTCGCTGGCGTAGCCGACGGGCACCGTCTCCACGACGTGCAGCAGCAGCAGCTCCGCCTCGTACTCCCGGGCGAAGGAGATGCCGTAGGTGAGCGCGTGTCGCGCGCAGTCGGAGAAGTCGGTGGGGACGAGGATGCGCTGAAGCCGGATCATGGCCCCCCCTGATCGTGGCGGACCGGGAACGGGGTCCTGACCGGATTCTAGTACGCTTGACCGGCCCTCGCCGCGACTGAATAATCGTTCAGCGAGCGGGAGGTGCTTCGGGCGATGGCAGAGGCGGCGGCGAAGGCGGCACCGGGCGGCGGGCTGCGCAACGTGGTGGCGGGCCAGAGCGCCCTGTCGACGATCGACGGCGCCAAGGGCATCCTGTCCTACCGCGGCATCGACATCCACGCGCTGGCCGAGCACGCGACGTTCGAGGAGACGGTCTTCCTGCTGCACCGCGGCGCGCTGCCCACGCGCGCGCAGCTCGACGGGTTCCGGCGCGACCTGGCCCGGCAGCGCGCGCTGCCCGACGCGGCGCTGTCGGCCCTGCACGCGCTGCCGCGCTCGACACATCCCATGACCGCGCTGCGCACGGTGGTCTCCGCGCTGGGCGCGCTCGACCCCGACGCCGGCGACGACGGCGAAGCGGCGCGCGAGCGCAAGGCGCTGCGCCTGATCGCGCAGACGGCGACGGTGGTGGCCGCCATCGAGCGCGTGCGGAATGGCTGGGCGCCCGTCTCGCCTGACCAGTCGCTGCCCCACGGCGCCAACTTCCTCTACATGCTGCGCGGCCAGCGGCCGAGCGACAGCGAGGCGCGCATCATGGACGTGGCGCTGGTGCTGCACGCCGACCATGAGTTCAACGCGTCCACGTTCGTGGCCCGCGTCACCGCCTCCACCCTGGCCGACATACACGGCGCGGTCACGGCCGCCATCGCCGCCCTCAAGGGCCCGCTGCACGGCGGCGCCAACGAGGCGGTCATGCAGACGCTGTCGGAGATCCAGTCGATCGACCGCGTCGAGCCGTACCTCAAGGACGCGTTCGCCAGCAAGCGCAAGGTGATGGGCTTCGGCCACGCGGTCTACAAGACCGAGGATCCGCGGGCCACGCACCTGCGCCGGCTCTCGCGGACGCTGGGCGAGGAGAAGGGCGAGCGCCGCTGGTTCGACCTCTCGGAGAAGATCGAGGAGTTCGTGAAGCGCGAGAAGGGGCTCTACGCGAACGTGGACTTCTACTCGGCCTCGCTGTACCACGTGCTGGGCCTGCCCACCGACCTCTTCACGCCCGTGTTCGCGGTGTCGCGCGTGGCCGGCTGGACCGCGCACGCGCTGGAGCAGATCGCGAACAACAAGCTGATCCGCCCCGAGAGCGAGTACATCGGCCTCAGCAACGTGCCCTACTTGCCGATCGAGCAGCGCGGCTAGGGCCGCTGCTCAGGCGCTGCGGAAAGGCCACCAGCGGCGCGCGGGCGCGGCGGGCGGCTCGACCAGCAGCTCGGCCAGCTCCGGGACCGCGGCCGCCAGGCTCTGGTTGCGCGAGGCGTCCAGCTCGCGGGTGAAGTCCGCGAACCTCTTCTGCATGCTGGCCCGGTCGGGCGCGTCCTCGATCCCTTCCAGGTAGCGCGCGATGCGCCCGGCATTGGCGCGGTTGCTCGTCCTCTGCTCGGTGTCGGCCGGCGTCTTCGCGTAGGCGTCGAGCCCCTCGGCCGCCTCCAGCCGCAGCGCGCGCGGCAGCACCTGGGGGCGCAGGTGCTGGGGGCCGGCCAGGACGTGGGGGTTGCACTCGACGTCGAGCTCGTCGGCGTAGCGGAAGAGGTCCGGCAGGTTGAAGAGGTTGTAGGCCTGGGCCACCGTCGTGAGCATGAAGGTGAGCTTCTCGTGCTGGCGGGCCAGGGCCACCACCGTGCGGATGTTGCGGTCCACGATCGCCCACTTCGCGGGGTAGCGGATGTACTCGTAGACGGGGCCGAAACCGTCGATGCTGGGCGCGACGTGGCAGAAGCGGAAGCGCAGGAAGGACTCGAGCGCTTTGGCCAGCCGCGCCTCGTTGTGGAAGAGGTTCGTGTTCAGGCTGAGCCCCATGTGCGGAGCGTAGCCGCGGCTCACGTACGCGTCGAGGAGCCGGTCGAACGAGGGGTTCATCAGCGGCTCGCCGCCGGTCACGTAGAGCGACTGCACGGTGGCGCCGGCGCGGATCAGGTCGCCGTCCATCACCACGGGCTGCTCGAACCAGGGCCTGCCCGGCAGCCACTCGGCGCGCGGCGGGGCCTGGTGCGCCTGGCGGTCGCCGCCCTCGGTCCAGACCTCCAGCTCGCGGTCCTGCCGCGGCGCCCACTTCACGTGGACGGGGTCCTCCTCGATGCGCGAGCTGTACGACGCGTTGCACATCCGGCAGGCCAGGTTGCACTTGTTGCCGACGCTGAGCTGCAGGTACTCGATCGGCTCGGGCTCGGCCGCGTCGCCGCCGGCTGCGAGCTTCTCGCGCACCCGCTTGGCGGAGGGCGCATGCAGCTGGTTCCAGAGCTCGCGCTGGCTCCGCTCGCCGCGCTTCTCCTGGTCCCAGCAGTAGTTGCAGACGGGGATGCGACGGCCGTCGGCCAGCGCCTTGCGCACCGACTCCAGGTAGCGCGAGTTCCGCATCTGGTCGAGCGAGTGCGTCGCCACGTTCATCGGCGTCCGGCCCTCCCGGATGGCCTCGGTCGCGACGCAGCAGATCTTGGCCTCGCCCTCGGGCACCACCTCCAGGTGGATCCAGGGCAGTATGCAGAACGCGTCGCCGCTCACGCTCGAGGCCTCCTCTCCAGGACGGGACGTCCCGTGAGCTTAACCCGGTCCGGCCCGCGCTGCGCCGCGCGGTTCTCGCCGAACTTCGTTGACCCGCCCGGCGAGCGGCCGTTATCCTGAAACGGTCATGGCCGGTGTCGCGCTCCTCATCCGCATCCTGGCCGTCCTGCTGCTGGCACGCCTGGCCTTCCGCTTCGTGGCCAACGTGATCAAGGGGCTGCGCGAGCCCGAGCCGCCGGCAGCGCCCGCCCCGCTCGTGCGGGACCGCATCTGCAACACCTTCCTGCCGCGCGACCGCGCCCTCGAGGCGGTGGTGACGGGGAGGCGCGAGCACTTCTGCTCCGCCGCCTGCCGCGACCAGGCCCTCGCACTCGCGGCCGCGCGATGACGGACGAAGCCCGGCTGAGGGCCGACATCGCGGAGGTCGGCCGCCGCCTCTATGCGCGCGGCCTGGTGGCCGGGGCCGAGGGCAACGTGTCGGTGCGCCTGGGCGAGCGCCTGCTCATGACGCCCGCCGGCGTGTGCAAGGGATACCTGACGGCCGAGCAGATCGTCGCCACCGACCTCGCGGGCCGTCCCGAGAACGGCCGGCCCTCGACGGAGGCGCCCATGCACACCGCGGTCTACCGTCAGCGGTCCGACGTCTCCGCGGTGGTGCACGCCCACCCGCCCACCGCGACCGGCTGCGCGGTGGCCGGCGTGCGGCTCGACGAGCCCTACCTGGCGGAGGCGGTGGCCACGCTGGGCAGCGTCTGCATCGTGCCCTACCGCCCGCCCGGCTCGGCGGAGCTGGCGGCGTCGGTGGCGGACGCGGTGGCCGAGGCCGAGACCATCCTGCTCGCCCACCACGGCGCGCTGACGGTGGGCACCGACGTCTTCCGGGCCTGGGAGCGCATGGAGACGCTCGAGCACGTCGCGCGCGTGCGCCTGGTCGTGCGCCTGCTGGGCGGCGGCGCTCCACCGCTGCCAGCGGACGAGGTGGAGCGCCTGATCGCGCAGGGCGTCGCGGCCGGCTACCTGCCGGACCGCTCGAACTGACGTCGCTGCGGCTTGACTTTCGGCCGGGGGCCGGTCCAGAGTCGGATCGAAAGTCACGGCCGTCAGGGAGGCAAGATGGGTGAAGCGCTCGGGATGATCGAGACGCGCGGGCTGGTGGCCATGATCGAGGCCGCGGACGCCATGGTGAAGGCGGCGAAGGTCACGCTGGTCGGCTACGAGAAGATCGGCTCGGGCTACGTGACCGCCCTGGTGCGCGGCGACGTGGCCGCGGTCAAGGCCGCGACCGACGCCGGCGCGGCGGCCGCCCGGCGCGTGGGCGAGCTGGTGTCGGTGCACGTGATCCCGCGCCCCCACGGCAACCTCGAGGACGTGCTGCCCATCGGCAAGGCCTCCAAGTAGGCCGGGCCGGCGCGGCCTGACGGCCGCGCGGACCTCTCGCAATGATCCTCGGGCGCGTGGTGGGAACCGTGGTGGCGACCCGGAAGGACGAGCGCCTTCTGGGCGCGAAGCTGCTGGTCGTGCGCACCGTGGACCCGCGCGGCAAGGACGAGGCCGGCTACACCGTGGCCATCGACACCGTCGACGCCGGCAACAACGAGCGGGTGCTGGTCGTGACCGGCTCCTCCGCGCGCATGGCCGCAGGTCTCAAGGACTGCCCCGTGGACGCGGCCATCGTGGGCGTGGTGGACTCGGTCGAGGTGCAGGACTAGTGCACCTCGCGCGCGTCATCGGCACCGTGGTGGCGTCGCGCAAGGACGAGGGGCTCACCGGCATGAAGCTCCTGATCGTCCAGCCGCTCACGCCCGACCGCGCGGCCGCCGGCAAGCCGCTCGTCGCCCTCGACTCGGTGGGCGCGGGCACCGGCGAGGACGTGTTCTACGTGCGCGGCCGCGAGGCGTCGTTCCCGTTCCTGCCCGCCGACGTCCCCGCCGATGCCGCCATCGTGGGCATCGTGGACCACTGGCACGTGGAGAAGACGCGGTGACGCTCGGCCGCGTGGTCGGCAACGTCGTGTCCACGCAGAAGAACGAGAAGCTGGAGGGGGCCAAGCTGCTGCTGGTGCAGCCGCTCGACCTCTCCCTCCAGGCCAGGGGCGCGCCGGTCATGGCCGTCGACGGCGTCGATGCCGGGATCGGCGACCTGATACTCTTGATCCAGGACGGCCGCTCGGCGCAGCTGGTGCTCGGCAAGGGAGCCGCCGCGGTGGACGCGGCAGTGATCGGCGTGGTCGACGCGGTGGAGATGGCCTGAGAGATGGACGACGCGCGCATCCGCGACCTGACGAACGAGGTGCTGGCTGCGCTCGACCGCTCGCCCGACGCGCGCGCCTCGCAGTCGCTGGAAGCGCGCGTGGCGGCACTGGAGGCGGCGGTGGCGCGGCTCGCCGCTCCGGCGGCCGCCGCGCCGTCCGCGGCTCCGCGCGGACACGTCAGCCTCACGGTCCTGGACGTGCCCTCGGCCGGGGGCGACCGCTGCGTGCTGGAGCCCGACCGTCCCTGCACCAACAGCGGCACCTGCCGCACGTTCGGCCACTAGGGCCGGACCTCGCAACACCTGCCTCGTTCGTAGAATCCCGTCCGTGACTCCCCGCTCGATCCTCCACGTCGACATGGACGCGTTCTACGCCGCGGTCGAGCAGCGCGACCGCCCGGAGCTGCGCGGCAAGCCCGTCATCGTGGGGGCCGATCCCAAGGGAGGACGGGGCCGGGGCGTGGTGGCGACCGCGTCCTACGAGGCGCGCGCGTTCGGAGTGCGCAGCGCGTTGCCCATCTCGCAGGCGTGGAAGCTGTGCCCGCAGGGCGTGTACCTGCCGCCGGACATGGAGAAGTACGCGCGCGTCTCGGATCAGGTGATGGAGATCCTCCACGGCTTCACCGACCTGGTGGAGCCGCTCTCGATCGACGAGGCGTTCCTGGACGTCACCGCCAGCCGCCGCGCGCTCGGGGACGGCGTCACCATCGCGCGCAACCTCAAGGAGCGGATCCGCCGCGAGACCTCGCTCACGGCCTCGGTCGGGCTGGCGGCGTCCAAGCTCGTGGCCAAGGTCGCTTCGGACATGCGCAAGCCGGACGGCCTGGTGGTGGTGGAGCCGGGCACCGAGGCGGACTTCCTGGCCCCGCTGCCCGTGCGCCGGCTGTGGGGCGTGGGACCCAGGACGGAGGAGTCGCTGGCGTGCCTGGGCGTGCGCACGATCGGGGACCTGGCCGCGCTGGCCGAGGACAGGCTGGACCGCAAGCTGGGCACGCACGGGCAGGACCTGCTGGACCTGGCCCGCGGGCTGGACGACCGGCCGGTGGTGGCCTCGGCGGACGAGGCCAAGAGCGTGGGACACGAGCACACCTTCTCGATCGATACCGCCAGCGCGGACGTGCTGCGCCGGACGCTGCTGGCCCTGTGCGATCAGGTGGCGCGGCGGCTGCGGAACCACGGCCTGCGCGCGCGCACCGTCACGCTCAAGTACCGGGACGAGACGTTCCGCACGCTGACCCGCGCGCGCACCACGCCCGACTCGACCAACGCCGGCGACGCACTCTTCGCGGTGGTCTGGGAGCTGTTCCAGGGCGTGCACGGCCCGCGGCGCGTGCGCCTGCTCGGGGTCTCGGCGTCGGGGTTCGGCGAGACCGGACACCAGGCCGGCCTGTTCGCCCAGGGCGTGAGGCCGGCGGACCGGTTGCGGGACCAGATCACCGAGCGGTTCGGCGAGGGCGCGCTGGTGCGCGCGAGCGTCCTCGATCCGGGCGGTGCCGACGACCCATCGGACCGCCGCGGCTCGCGCCGGCTGCTGCGCTAGACGGTCGCCTGGCGGCGGTCCTTGCGCAGGAGCCGCTGCATGGCCAGCCCGATGGCGGTGGGCGAGGCGTCCAGCGAGAGGGGCGGCAGCACCCGCGTCCAGCCCTCCTGCCCCAGCTCCATGTAGAGCAACGGACCGCCGCCGCCCGCCTCCAGCAGGATGCGGCACTGCAGGCTCTCGCCGGGCTCCAGCGTGGCCGCCTGCTGCAGGATCTCCCCCTCGATGCGCAGTGCCAGCGCCATGTCGCGGTCGCGCAGCTCGTTGACGACGAAGAAGACGTGGGCCAAGGGGAACCTCGGGTCGGAGGGGGGTTGGCGAGCCGTCCCCGGCATCTTACTCCCGGGAGTGGACGAACGGGTCCGGCTACTTCATCCCGGCCAGCAGCCGCCGCGACAGGTCCGCATAGTGCGCGTCCTCGACCAGGAACTCGGGTCGCGGCGTCGCGGAGGCGCAGCGCTCCAGCAGCGCGCGCGCCTCGTCCCGGTGCGCGCGGTCGTGGTCGAGGATGGCCTCGGCCAGGAACACCTGGTTCACCGTGTTGTGCGGTCCCATGGCCAGCGCCTGCCGCAGGTAGACGACCGACTTCTCGTGCGAGACCCAGCCGGTCACGAACAGGATCTTCGGGCTGCGGTCGTGCAGCCGGCCCAGGATGCGATAGCCGCCGCCCTGCTCGAAGGCGGGATCGAGGTCCACGACCGTCTGCGCGAGGTCGCGGATGCGGCCGGCCGCGCCCTGGCGCGCGGCGGTGAGCTTGCCCTTCGCGACCGCCCACTCGCCCCAGGCCACGGCGGTCCAGAAGTGCATGTCGATGGCCTGGGGGATGCGTCGGAGCGCGTCGATGCGCGCCGCGCCCGACGCCTTGCCGACACGCGCCTCGAGACGGCGCATGCCCTCGTCGCCCACCACCTTCGCCTCCTCCAGCAGGCTCTTGCGCTCCTCGGGCGAGGCGCCGCAGAACGTGGCCCGGAAGAACAGGGCCCGGATCAGGCGGCCTCGCGCGCCCAGCGCCTCCGGCTCGGCGGCGACGGCACGCCGGTAGGCGGCGATCGACTGCTCGACGGGACCGGGCAGCGCGCGCCCCCCGTTCGCTCCCTCGGCCCGCCGCGCGTAGAGCGCATCGCCCTCCGCCACCAGGCCGCCCGTGTCGGCCGCCAGCAGCAGCGGCAGGAGGAGCGCCGCGATCACTGGCGCGGCCGTCCGGCCAGGTTGGCGAGCAGCCGGAAGGCGCCGGGCGTGCCGGCCGCCACCTGTCGGAACAGCACGAGGCCCACGTAGGTCCAGGTGCCGCGTCCGACGGCGGCCTCCACCAGCAGCCCCTTCTGCTCGTCGGGGTTGAGCGGGAAGGGATCGCGCGACGTGAGCAGGTCGCGGTAGCGCTCGTCCCTCGCGTCGAGCGCCTGGATGGCGCGCTCCTGCACCCAGCCCTCCCAGTCGGCGGGGCCGATGCGGTTGGGGCGGGTGAAGAACGGGTGCTCCGGGGTTCGCAGGGCGATGGGCGCGTTCTCGTCGGTGACGCGGCGCGAGCCGACCGCGGCGGGATAGGGCACGAAGGGGCTCACGACCGGCGCGCCCGAGCCTCCGCGCGGCGGAGGGCCCGCGAAGTTGAAGGCCGCGCGGTTGTACTGCACCACGACGTGTCCGCCGCCCCGCGCGAACTGCAGCAGCTGCGCCGCCTGCGCGCGCAGGTCCGAGCGCACCTCGAACGCGCGGATGCCCGTCACGATCGTGGAGAAACGCTTGAGGTCGGAGCCGAGGTCGTTCGCGTCCAGCAGCGTCACCGGGTAGCCGATCTGCTCCAGCGCCTCCGCCACGCCGTCGCCCGATCCCATGACGTAACCGATGCGCGTGCCTCCCGCGGCCTTCACGTCGACGGCGACCAGCGCGGCGGACGCCTCCAGCGCGAACGGCCGCTCCTGCACGTGCTCGTAGGAGACGAGCTGGATCCCCTCGCCGTAGTCGCGGCCGGCCCGGCTCGCCACCGCGCGCAGCGCGGACGAGCCCGCGGCGAGACGGGAGGGAGGCGTGACGTCGAACCAGGCGTCGATCGTCTCGCCCTCGTAGCGGAACGCGAGGTCGCGCGAGGACGGGCTCACGGTCCACCCCTCGGGCGTGACCAGCCGCACCGACGCGGGGCCGCCCGACTTCGTGTGGTCGGTCACCGTCGCCTTGAACGCGCGCGGGGCGCGCCGGCCCAGCGGCACGACCGCGATCGACGGCGACAGGCGCACCGAAAGCGCGGGCACGACCGCGGGCAGCCTTCGCCTCGCGACGCCCGGCGAACGGGGGCCCAGGAAGCGCGCGGGCTCGGTGATGACGATCCCGTCGCCACCCCACTGCGCCCGCGCGGCCACGTCGGGCGGGCTCCAGGGCAGCGTCTCGTCCTGGGGGCGATCGACGAGCACGCGGTCGCGGTCGGGCGCCTTGCGCCAGTACGGGCGCGTCGGCGGCGCGTCCTCCGCCACCGTCACCTCGAACCCCACGCGGGCCTCCGCGCCCGAGGCCACCTGCGCGGGAGGCGCCTCGGCCGCCGCCACCCGCCAGCCCGGCGGCACGTCGAGCCCCAGCGCGCCGAGGGCGACCGGCTCGCGTCCCTCGTTGCGCAACGAGACGTCCACCGTGAACGTCTGGCCGGGGACCACCGCGTCGTCGCGCGAGAGCGCCGTGAGCCGCACGCCCCGAGCCAGCGTGAGCGCGCGCTCGACGTCGCGCTGCTCCTCGGCCAGCCGCGGAACGATCTCGTCGCGGCCGTCCTCCGGCACGTCGCCCGGCAGCTCGCGCAGGATGCCCAGCAGGACCTCGAGCCAGTGCGCGGTCCTCTCGGGAGCGCGCGGGTCGAACGCGGCCTGCGCCTTGCCGACGCCGATCTGCAGCTCCTCCAGCTTGACGCGCAGCGCCTTCGCGGCCGGCGTCGCGCGGTCGGGCAGGAAGCGCAGCAGGCCCGGCAGCGACGCGTCGACGCCGTCGAGCAGGCCGTGCGACGACGGCAGCGTGGGCTCGCTGTCGAGCAGCACGTAGCGGGCCGGCGCCGCCGCGGCCGGCCCGCGTCCCCATCCCTGGTCCTGGCTGCGATGCGCGCGCCGCGCCAGCCCGCCGAGCTCCGTCCAGGTCATGCCCAGCAGCGGATCGAAGACGGCGATCGGCACCTGGGCCGCGTCCGCGTCGGTGGGGTTGTCGCCGCCTCCGACGCCGCTACGGTAGAGGGCGCGCGCCTGCCAGGGACGGAGGCCCTGCGCGACCTGCTCGGGGAAGCGGTCCGGATCGGCCGCGGCCCGGAAGGCCTCGCGCGTGAGCTGCGCGGCGGCCTGGTGATGCTGGCCGCCGCCGGAGGACTCGAGCGGCAGCGTCAGCACGATGTCCGGCCGGAACGAGCGCATCACGCGGACGACGTCGCCCAGCGTCTCCTCGCGTCCCCACTTGAGGAAGGACTCCTCGACGCTGAACGAGAAGCCGAACTCGTACGCGCGGCCGAAGTACTGCTCGACGCCGTCGTAGCGGTGGATCTCCGTCAGCTCCTCGGTGCGCAGGACGCCCAGCGCCGGGCCCAGCTCCGGCCCCACCGCGTTCTGTCCGCCCTCGCCGCGCGTGAGCGTCATCAGCCCCGTGCGCACACCCTCGCCGCGCGAGAGGCGCACGAGCACCGCGTTGTTCTCGTCGTCGGGGTGCGCGGTGACGTAGAGGACGCGCGCGGCGACGCCGAGCCGCCGCAGGGCCAGGCCCAGGCCGAGGCCTCCCTCGTCGTAGGGCGGGGGAGTCGGCTGGGCGCTGGCGGTCGTGACCGCCAGCAGCGTCGAGACCGCGAGGAGGCGCGCGCGCACGCGCTGTCGATTCTACCGAACGCTACGGCCTGGGAGTTCGCGCCACGAGGAAGGACACGATGTCGGACGCCATGGCCGCGCCGCTCACGCCGTCGAACCCGTGGCCCGCGTTGTCGTAGACCATCAGGTACCGGCTGTCGGGCCAGGACACGACAGGCCGCGGCGCGGCCGACCAGGCGATGGGGAAGGCGCCGCAGCCCTGCGGCGGCGTCGGCACGCTGATCAACGGAACCGCGGTCAGGTGCCAGGCGTTGAAGCCCCCCGCGCGCGTGGCGAGCAGGCAGGACTCGGACGTCGGGATCAGCACGTCCTCGACCCCGTGCACGATCATGAAGGGCTCGGGCCGGCGGGCCAGGTCGGCCGCGAACGCGGCCGGCGAGCGCTGGGCGTAGGCCTGCGGGACCTGGGCCGGCGTGCCTCCGGTGGCGCGCCTGGCGATCGTGAGCAGCTCCTGGTAGGCGGCGGTGTGCGGCGAGCCGGCGTCGACCTGGGCCTGCCAGAAGGCGTAGGTCGCCGCCGCGTCGTTGGGCCCGAACACGTCGACCGCCGCGTGGACCGGCGCACCGCGCTGGAACGCGCGCGTCGTGACGCACCCGCCGTGCGAGCCGCCCCACATCACCACGCGCCGGCGATCGGCGTAGGGCTGGGCGAGCGCGATGTCGATCATGCGCAGGACGTCGTCCACCTCGCCCAGGCACAGCTCGATCGCGCCCTCCGACCCCCCTCGCCGCGATAGCTCGACTCCACGACGACGTACCCCAGCCGCGACGCCGTCTCCCGGCACACGCCGCCGTTCCACTCCTCGGCCCCCAGGCCCGCGAACCCACCGTGGTTCACGATCATGACCGGGTGCGGGCCGGCCGATGGAGGCCGGCAGACCTGGCCGAAGATGCGGAGGCCGTTCGAGCGGTACGAGACCTTCTCGATGATCACCGACGCGGAGTCGGTGGTGCGGGTCACCGTCTCCCACCCCAGCGGGGCCGGGTCCGGATCGGTCGGGCCGCCCGGCTCGCCGCACGCCACGAGCGCCAGCGGCAAGGCGCAGGCCAGGAGCCACGTCCTCATCGCTCGATACTACAATCGCGGCGAGGGCGAACCACGATGGCGCGAGAGAGATCGGCCGATCCGCCCGCGGCGGTGGCGGCCCTGGCCCGGCAGGTGGAGGAGGACGGCGGACAGACGCTCGCGGTGTACCGCGAGCCGGTGGGGGACCACTGGCAGATCTTCTGCCTGCTGCCGCGCGAGAAGGTGGAGCCCACTCCCTACCAGCGCGACCTGTCGCCCACGCACGCCAAGCGGCTGCTGGAGGTGGTCAAGAAGATCGACCGCTTCGTCGATCCCATCGTGGCGGTGTCGCCGCGGCCCGGCCTCTACTGGACGCCGAACGGCCACCACCGCCTCACGGCGCTCGCGAAGCTCAAGACCGAGACGGCGCCCGCCATCCTCATCCCCGACCCGGACGTGGCCTTCCAGATCCTGGCGCTCAACACGGAGAAGGCGCACAACCTGAAGGAGAAGTCGCTGGAGGTCATCCGCATGTACCGGGGGCTGGCCGAGCAGCAGCCGCGGAAGGGCGAGGAGGACTTCACGTTCCAGTTCGAGGCGCCGCACTTCATCACGCTGGGCGTCATCTACGAGGAGAACCGCCGCTTCGCCGGCGGCGCGTTCGCGCCCATCCTGAAGCGGGTGGACAAGTTCCTGTCGGGCGCGTTCGGCAAGACGCTCCCCGTGCGCGAGGAGCGCGCGGGGCAGGTCAAGGCCGCGGACGAGGCGCTGGGGAAGGTGGTGGCCGCGCTGCGCAAGCGCGGGCTCAACCATCCCTACGTCAAGAACTACGTGCTGGCGCGCACGACGCCGCTCAACCGCCAGCGCAAGACCGTCCCCTCGTTCGACCAGGCGTTCGCCAAGCTGATCGAGAACGTGGAGGCGTTCGACATCACGGCCGTGAAGTACGACGAGATCCGCCGGGCCGCCAACTTCGCGGCGGCGGCGGCCACCAGCGAGTAGCCGCTCGCGCCTACGACGTGACGCGCAGGTTCAGCGTCAGCCGCAGGTTGATGTGCACCTGCGCCGTGCCGTTGCGCAGGACCACCTCGAGCGGGATCGCGACGTCGGCCTGGCCCTGCGAGGCGGTCAGGTCGACCGAGACGGGAACGAGCGTGGCTTCCGCCTGGATCACTTCGACCGGCTGAGGGGGCGGGGCCGGCTTGGCGACAGGCGCGGGCGGGGCCGCCACCGGTGCGGGCCGCGGCGGCGCCGGCCGCGGCGCGGGCCGGGGCTCCTCGCGTTCCGCAAGATCCTCGAGGCTTCGTCCGGGTGACGGCATCGGGATCGAGGGCGCCGAAGGAGCGGGGAACTCGAACTCCTCCTCCTCGAGCTCGGTCGACGGCGCTCCCGAGAAGGACAGCTCCTCGAGCGCGACGTCCTCCTCCTCCAGCTCCTCCAGGCTCACCTCGGGCACGATGGGGCGGCTGATCTGGCGGCGGATCTCCTCCGCCTCGTCCTGCTGCCGGACCAGCGTGTCGCGCCCTTCGGCGCGCCCCACGGCCTGCATGGGCGGCGGCGTCTCCTCGCCCGGCAGCACCTCGAGCAGGTCGGGGTCGCGCGTGGGCGCGGCCAGGGGCACGTCCAGCTCCAGGTCGGAGACCTCGACCTCGAAGGGGGTCTCGTCCTCGACCACCAGCACCTCGTCCGCGGGCGGACGGGGCGGCGCGGCCGGCCGCGCGGGCGGTGGCGGAGGCGCGGCGGGACGGGGCGGCGGCACGGGCACGGTCGAGCGCGGGGGCGGCTGCGGCGCGGCCCTGGTCGCCGGCGGGGGAGCGGGTGGCGGTGCCGGTTGCGGCCTCGGCTGCGGCTTCGCGACGAGCGGCGGCGTGCCGGCGGCGGCGATGGGATCCGTCCCCGGCTCCACAGGCGCGCCGTACTTGCTGGCCAGCGAGCGGAACACCATCGTGGTCGCGGCCTTGAGCGTCTCCTCGACGCCGTGCCCCCGCAGCGCGACCGCTTCGCAGAAGGTCAGGCCGCGCGGGTTGATCCGCTCGTTGAGGATCTCGAGCGGGAGCGCGTTGGGGAGGTCGCGCTTGTTGTACTGGAAGACCATCGGGATCTCGTCCGGGTCGATCTCGTTGGCCTCCAGGTTCTGCCGCAGGTTCTCGAAGCTCTCGAGGTTCGCCTCCAGCACCGGCTCCTGGCTGTCGGCCACGAACACCACGCAGTCGGCGCCCTTCAGCACCATGCGCCGCGTCGCGTTGTAGAAGACCTGGCCGGGAACGGTATAGAGCTGGATGCGCGTCTTCATGCCCCGGATGGTGCCGAGCTCGATGGGCAGGAAGTCGAAGAACAGCGTGCGGTCCGTCTCCGTCGCCAGCGAGAGCATCTTGCCCTTGTTCTTGATGGGCAGCTTCTCGTGGATCCACTGCAGGTTCGTCGTCTTCCCGCAAAGCCCCGGCCCGTAATAGACGACCTTGGCGGTCAGCTCCTTGGTGGAATAGTTGAAGAGGACCATGATCTGTGGTTACCTATCGCATTGTAACGGCGCGGGCACCGGGCGAGCAACCGGAAACCCCTTGATTCGACTGGCCTTGGCCCTCTCAGGGTCGGATGGAGGACTCGCCGCATGAACGTTGCTCTTGTCTCGATGGTCCTGGCCGTGGCCCAGGCCGCTGCGCCTGGAACCACCCCCAAGGCCGACGCCGCCGCCAAACCGGCCGCAGCCGACCCGGTCGTGGTGCTCGACACCAGCATGGGCGTCATCAAGATCGAGCTCAACCGCGCCAAGGCTCCCGTCTCCGTCGACAACTTCCTGGCCTACGTGAAGGCGAAGCACTACGACGGCACCATCTTCCACCGCGTGATCCCGGGCTTCATGATCCAGGGTGGGGGCATGGACCCCACCATGACGGAGAAGCCGACCAACCCCCCCATCAAGAACGAGGCGAAGAACGGGCTGCGCAACGAACGGGGCTCGATCGCCATGGCGCGCACCAACGCCCCCGACAGCGCGACCTCGCAGTTCTTCATCAACGTGAAGTACAACTCGAACCTCAACTACGGCGAGGGCCCGGGGGCGGGCTATGCGGTGTTCGGCCGGGTCGTCGAGGGCATGGAGGTGGTGGACCGGATCGTGTCGGTGCGCACGACCCGCAAGGGTCCGCACAGCGACGTCCCGGCGACGCCGGTCGTCATCAAGACCGCGCGGCTCGCGCAATGAAGGCCCACACAGCCGTCCTGCTCCTGACGCTGGGGCTGGGGCCCGCGCCGGCTTCTCCCGACGACAACTGGGCGGCGCCCGAGGCGGAAAAGGTGCGCGTCAACCCGGTCCCGCACAGCGAAAAGGACGTGAGCCGCGGGCGCTCGCTCTACCGCCAGCACTGCGAGCTGTGCCACGGACGTGAGGGCCGCGGGGACGGCCCGTCCGCCAAGCTCCACGCGCGCAACGCCCGGCCTCCGCAGGACCTCACACGTCCCGAGATCCAGGCCAACATGACCGATGGCGAGATCTTCTGGAAGATCGGGGTCGGGTTCCGGGAGAACAAGAAGATCGTGATGCCCGCGTTCGTGGACGAGATCCCGTCGCCGGAGGACCGGTGGCGCGTCGTGCACTTCGTGCGCTCGCTCGAGAAGAGGGAGGCCTCGCGGTGAGGCTGCCGCCGCGGGCGGCCCTGGCCCTGGGCGCGGCCGCGCTGGCCGCGCCCGCCGGGGCGCACGCCAAGAAGTGGGTGGCGCCGGCGGCCGCGGTCGCCCGCGCCAACCCCGTGCCGGGCAACGCCGAGACCGTGGAGCGCGGCCGCGCGCTCTACGTCGAGCACTGCGAGCCCTGCCACGGGCCCCGGGGCAAGGGCGACGGGCCCGAGGCCAAGCCCGGCCACGACGCGCCGCACGACCTCAGCGATCCCGCCCTGCAGAAGCGGATGACCGACGGCGAGATCCTGTGGAAGGTCACCGAGGGCCGCACCGACGGCGGCCACGTGCTCATGCCCGGCTTCGCGGAGGACATCGCGTCCGAGGACGACCGCTGGAAGGTCGTGCACTTCGTGCGCACGCTCAACGGCTCGGCTCCCGCCCAGCCGCACGCGCACTAGCGTGACTCAACCGGCCGCGCGGCCGGTTGAGTGGCTAGGACTCAACACGTTCCGGAACGTGTTGAGTCGTCGACGCGCAAGGTCGCGGTTCTCCTCATCGCGCGGGTTCGAACCATGCGCAGGCGGATGGCGGCGAGGCTGGGCATGGGGTGAGCGCAGCGCCGCGAGCAGCACGACAGGATCGCGGAACCCCCACGGCTGGACTTCGAAGAGGCACCGCGGACGCTGGGACAACCGCGGAACTGAAAGACTTCATCGAGCGGCGGCGGAGCGAACCCCATGACCCCTCGCCGCCGACGATGCGAGCGATTCGAAACCGCGCGCGGACCGCTCGCTAGAGCTCGCTGAAGCTCTTGACCAGCGCGGCCGCCTTGTCGGCGTCGAGCTTGAGCACGGCCGTGTCGTCCGCGCGCTTGCCGTACCAGGCGCCGTCCTTCTGGCCCAGCTCGAACCAGGCCATCGGCTTCTGCGCGTCCTCGTGCTTGAGCGACACGCGCAGGGCCGGCGCGTCCAGGCCGTATGCGGTCGCGGGCCCGGGCGCGTCCACGAACTCCCGCACCTCCAGCGCCCCGACCGCGAACAACGCGTCCTGGACCTTGTTGGTGTCGACCGCGGCCGCGTCCGGTGCCGTGCGCTTCCACTTGTAGACGTCGACGCCTTCCTTGTCCTTCTCGGACGAGCGCAGGTAGGAGCGCTTGGCGCCGCCCGCCTCCGCCTCGATCGACGTCACCTCGTAGGTCGCGACCTCCAGCAGCCGCTTGGCGCGCAGCTCGCCCAGCCCCTTGGCCAGGTCGTCCACCACCGCGCCCGGGATCACCACCACCTGCCTGCTGCCGGCCTCGCGCGCGTGGAACGTCCTCTCGCCGGCGCTCGATCCGATCTCGAGCGTCCGCGCCGAGCCGTCCTTCAGGCCGACCCGAACCGTGCGCGCCGGCTTGTCCAGGCCGTAGGGCTTGAGGTCGTCCGCGGCCTCGGCCGCGACCGACTCCATGCGCAGGCTCGCCAGCGCGCCGACGAGGCCGTCGACCGACCAGCGGCCGGCGCGCGTCGCCAGCGGACGCAGGATCTTCCACTCGGACCCCTCCGCCACCAGCGAGTAGGCGCCCTCGGGGCCCGTCACGTCCAGCGCCGCCGCCGCGTCCTGCTTGAAGTGCAGCACGTCCCGGTCGCGCAGGTCGAACGGCTTCTTGGCCAGCGCGCCCTCCTGGTACGCGGCGACCGTGAAGACGCGCGGCGAGGCGCCCGTCTTCGCGTACACCGACCCGCCGTCCGGCGTCTTGTCGCCCAGCAGGAGCGTGAGCGGCGCGGGCGCGCCCTCGACGGTCGCGGTCACGGTCGTCTTCGGCTGGGCCAGGCCGTACTGGGCCAGGTCGGTGACGTTGTCGCCCACCACCTCGTCGATCTCGAGGCCGGCCAGGCTGGTGAGGACCGACTCCACCTCACGCGTGTCCGCGGGCACGGGGCCGGGCTCGGCCAGGCGCCAGGCCGCCCCCTCCTTCACCAGGCGGACGTGGTCGCCGCCGCGCAGGTCCAGCTCCTTGACCTGGCCGGACTCGATCGTGAAGACCTTCTCCTTGGGCTTCTCGTCGGGCTTGATCTCCTTCTTGCTCTCGACGAAGTAGAGGTACGCGCCGAGCCCGAGGGCCACGGCCAGGACCACCAGCGTCCGGATGAGGGGGCCGCGTTCCAAGGCGTCAGCTCCGCCGCATCCACCAGACGACGATGCCCAGGGCCACGAACAGGATCGGCCACACCAGCAGCGCGACGCCGAACACCACCACCTGCTGCCGCCCGGTCAGGAACAGCGCCTGGTTCTCCGGATCCTTGGGGCGGATGGTGATGAGATCCGGATCCTCCGCCAGCCACGCGACCGAGTTGAGGGTGAGGTCGCGGTTGCCCTGGATGGCGAAGAACGTGTTGCTCGCGAAGTCGGCGTCGCCGAACGCGATCACGCGCCCCTCCTTGCGCGGCGGGGGCTCGGGCGAGGGCGAGGCGGACGGCGACGGCTCCGGGGTCGGCGACGGCGCGGGCGCGCTGACGGTCGCGACCGCCCCCAGCGACACCGGACCGGGCGTGTCCTTGCCCTCGTCGTACTCGGGCGCCGTGCCCGTGAAGTCCGTCTCGCCCCAGGCGGCGCGCGCCGTCTCGACCAGCGTCTGCGCGAACACGCCCGACGACGCGCCGGTGCCCGGCTTCAGGCTCCGCGCCGTGTGGAACGCGGTGGCCAGGCCTTGCAGGTCCTTCGTGATCTCGTGCGAGGGATAGCGCACGCCGAGCGGCGTCTCGGGACCGGTCTGCGCGAGCGTGCCCGGAGAGACGTCCACCACCACGTCGCTTCCCGCCTCCAGGTTCCACTCCTTGAGCAGCGACCCCAGCTCCGGCGTCTTGCTCTTGAACTCGGGCTCCGCCATGACCAGCAGCCGCCCGCCCGCCTTCACGTGGTCGCGCAGCGCGGCCGCGACCGGCGGCGACAGGTCGGTGCTCGGCCCCGCCACCACCACCACGGTGCAGTCCGCGGGCACCTGGCCCTCGCGCAGCAGCGTGACCGTCCTCGTCTGGTACTGGCTCTTCTCCAGCGCCGACTTCACGGAGGAGTAGCCGGACGCTCCCGAGTCCTCGAGCCCGCGCTCGCCCTCGCCGTCCACGAAGCAGACCGTCTTCTGCGCGTCGCGCGTCACCTTGATGAGGGCGTTGGTGATGTCCTGCTCGGAGTCGTTGCTGATCTTCTCCCTGCGCGTGCCGCGCTCCACCACCAGGGTGGGGACCATCGACACCTCGTACTCGCGGGCCAGGGCGGGGCTCTGCACGGGGTTCACGAACTCGACCTTGATGCGCGGCGACGCGTCCTGGTAGTCCTTCATGCGGTCGCGGCCCGCGCCCAGCTCGGCGGCCGACTGGAAGTAGAGGATCTTGACGTCGTCCTTCAGGCTGGCCAGCGACTTCTTCGTGGCGTCGGAGAGGCTGAAGCGCTTGTTCTTCGTGAGGTCCCAGCGCTTGGCGTGGCGGGCCACGTACCAGTTCACGCCGACCAGGATGCCGAACACGGCCGCCACCAGCACCAGGCTGAACGCGCCGTAGGCCATCTGGCGCCGGCCCAGCGCGTTCGCGATGTCCTCCCACTTGAGCAGCAGGTGCAGCAGCACCATGCCCGCGCCCACGGTGACGTAGACGGCGGTGCCGCCGGGCAGCGGCTGCTTGAAGAAGCCCCAGGCCCACGATCCCGCGGCCAGCAGGAGGCCCAGCGGCGCCAGGCCGTGCACGAGCTTGTTGAGGACGCTCATGCCCGCCACCGCTGGCTCTCCACCGACTGGTGGGCGAGCACCAGCCCGAACGTGATGACGCTCAGGTAGAACACCACGTCCTTCAGGTCGATCACGCCCTTCAGCAGGTCCTCCAGGTGGTTGGTGAGGCCGAAGTAGGTCACGAACTTCATGAACGGGCCCGCCATCGGGTTGTCGAACCAGCCCAGCACCAGCATCACCAGCGACAGGCTGAAGGCCATCACCGCCGCGATGATCTGGTTGCGCGTCAGCGTCGAGACGAACAGCCCCAGCGCGATCAGCGCCGACCCCAGCAGCAGCACGGCCAGCAGGCCGGTGAGCACCGGCCGCCACTCGGGCGGCGTGTCCGCGTACGCCCACACCACCAGCAGGTTCGCGAAGCAGATCACGACCATGCCCGCGTAGAAGCCGACCGCGGCCAGGAACTTGCCGAGCACGATCTGCAGGTCGGTGAGCGGCGCCGTGGCCAGCAGCTCGATGGTGCCCTGGCGCTTCTCCTCGGCGAACAGGCGCATGGTGAGCATGGGCGTCATGAACAGCGCCACCACGGCCATGTTGTTGAAGACGGGGGCGAACAGCATCTCGTTGAGCGACATCTTCATGCCGAACTCGGACTGCGCGGCCGTCGCCCGCGACCGCTCCAGGTAGGCCCAGAAGTAGGCGCTGAAGAAGATGCCGCCCAGGACGCTCCAGGCCACGAGCAGGACGTAGGCGATGGGGCTCGCGAAGTAGTGGTGCCACTCCTTGCGGACGAGGGCCCAGACGTTGCGCAGGGCGGTCATGCCGTCACCTCCGCTTCCGGCGGCGCGTCGGGCGGCGGCGGCGGCGCGCTCTCGCCCGCCGCGGCGTCCGCCGTGGTGAGACGCAGGAAGATCTCCTCCAGGCTCATGCCCACCTGGCGCAGGCCCAGCAGCCCCAGCCCCCGCTCGACGAGCGCGCGCGCGATCTCCGCGCGCACGTCGCGTCCGGGCTCCGGCGTCACCTCGAAGGCGCAGGCGTCCGCCTCGGCCGCGTGCGGCGCGATCTGCGCCACGCCGGTGACCGCCCGCAGCGCCTCCTCGGCCATGCGCGCGTCCCCGCGCACGTCCACCTGGAGCGCCGCCGAGCCGCGCAGCCGGCGCGTGAGGTTGTCGGGCGTGTCCTCCGCCACCACGCGGCCCTGGTTGATGATGACCACGCGTCCGCAGGTGACCGCCACCTCGGGCAGGATGTGGGTCGAGAGCACGACCGTGTGGTCGCCCCCGAGGCCCTTGATCAGCTCGCGCGTCTCGATGATCTGCTTGGGGTCGAGGCCCGCGGTCGGCTCGTCCAGGATCAGCACCTCGGGGTTGTTGAGTATGGCCTGGGCCAGCCCCACGCGCTGCCGGTAGCCCTTGGACAGCCGGCCGATCATCTTCTTGCGCACGTCGGCGACGCGGCACTTCTCGGCCGCCTCCTCGACGCGGGCCGCGCGGCGGTCCTTGGGCACGCCCTTGATGCGCGCGCAGAACTCGAGGAACTCGCCCACCTGCATGTCCGGATACAGGGGCGGCGTCTCCGGCGTGTAGCCGACGCGCTTCTTCACCTCGATCGGCTGCTTGAACACGTCGAAGCCGGCGACGGTGGCGGTGCCCTCGGTGGCCGGCAGGTAGCCGGTGAGGATCCGCATGGTGGTGGTCTTGCCGGCGCCGTTCGGACCCAGGAATCCCAGGATCTCGCCCTTCTCCACCCGGAAGGAGACGCCGTTCACGGCGGTGGTGCGGCCGTACCGCTTGGTCAAGTTCTGTACGTCGATCATGGCTCCTCGACAGGAACGATGGGTGCTTGTGGGGCGGCGGGCTCGCCGCCTCGATGACGACGCCCCTCTCCCCGAAGAGGCCCCGCGGGACGGCGCCGCCTTCCGGGTGAGCCATCATAGCCAGCGCGTTTTTCCCGTGTCAACGCGCGGCGTGGCGCCCGGTGAGCCGGGTATAGAATCGAACGGTGGGTCGCCTCGGCGGCCCGAGGAGGCGCTCTCCTTGCTCCCATCCCGCCCGGCCATGCTCTTCTCGTCTGTCGCGGGCGCAACGCTGTGCCTCGCGCTCGCGGGCTGCGCCGCTCCCGATCCACGGGCCGAGATGGACATGCAGAACGTCCAGACGTACTGGGCCATCGACTCGCCGAGCGGAAGCACGCAGTACCTGGCGCCGGTCGTGCGCTTCGAGCTGCGCAACAAGGGGACGAAGAGTCGGATGGTGCAGGCGATGGCCACGCTGCGCCGGCAGGGCGAGGACGTGGCCTGGAGCTCGGCCTTCACGAAGATCCTGGAGCCGCACGGCGAGCTGGCCCCGGGCCAGACCGCGCCCGTGCAGCTCAAGCCGGAGGGCGAGGGGCGCTACACCTCCACCGGCGCGCCCGAGGGCATGTTCCAGCACCCGCAATGGAAGGACGTCTCGGCCGAGGTGTTCCTGCGCGTCGACAACTCGACCTGGACCAAGGTCGGCACCTACCCGATCGAGCGTCACATCGGATCGAAGGGGCTCGCCCCCTAGTGCCCCGCGCCGAGGCCGAACCGGACGCCGCGGCGGGCGTCTCCTTCGTCCACCTCTCGGGTCCCCGGCGCGGAGACGTCGACAGCGTGCGTGAGCTGCCCGCGACCATCGGATCGGCGGCGGAGGCCGCCGTCGCCGTGCCCGGCGCCGAGCCCTGCCACGCGCTGGTGCTGCGCCGGGGCGGCCACGTGCTGCTGGTGGACCACGAGTCCGCGCGCGGCACCTTCCTGGCCGGCGAGCAGGTGCGCGAGGCGGTGCTGCGCGACGGCGACGTGGTGGAGCTGGGCATGGGCGGGCCGCAGGTGCGCCTGCGCCTGGCGGGCGCCGGGCTGGGCGGGGAAGTCGTGGTGCCGGCCGCGCCCGGCCGCATGTCGCACACCATGGCGCTGCGCGTGGTGCAGCGCACCAGCAACGCGTTCCGCCGCCTGCTGGGGGCGATCGTGGCGCTGGCGCTCGTGCTCTTCGCCTGGAGCTTCCACCAGTCGCGCCGCCTGCAGGCCGAGCTGGCGAGCCTGCGCGAGGCCATGGCCAAGGGGGAGATCGAGCGCCGCACCTTCGCCGACCGCGTGGACGCCGAGCGCCAGCGCGCCGTCGCCGAGCGCGCGCAGCTGCAGCACCAGATCGAGGAGTACCAGAAGCAGGAGTCGTCGCTGCGCGGACAGCTGGCCGACGCGGCCGGAGGCGAGGTCGACTCGCTGCGCGACGAGCTGCACGAGACGCGCACGCGCATCCAGACGCTGGAGAGCGAGCGCGCGGCGGGCGAGACCATCATCCGCCAGTACGGCGGCGGCGTGGCGCTGCTGCAGGGCTCGTACGCGTTCTACGACGGCTCCAACCAGCCCCTGCGCGTCGCGCTGGACGAGAACGGCAAGACCGCGCGCAACGACGACGGCTCGCCCGTGCTGGAGGTGGACGCGGACGGCCCCGTCCACTCGGTCGAGTTCTACGGCACCGGCTTCCTGGTGGACCGGCGAGGCCGCATGCTCACCAACCGGCACCTGGCCGAGCCCTGGTGGAACGACGACGACGCCCAGGCGCTCGAGAAGCGCGGCTTCAAGGCGCGCATGCTCTACTCGCGCGCGTTCTTCCCTGGCCATCACGGCCCCTTCAACGTGCACATGGACCGCCACGCCGACGACGTGGACCTGGCCGTGCTGAAGGTGGAGCTGAGGGGCAAGCGCGTCCCCGTCCTGCCGCTCGAGCGCTCGAAGGAGGGCACCATCGCGGGGCAGCCCGTGGTCGTTGTCGGTTATCCTGCCGGCCTGGAGGCGCTCCTGGCCAAGACCGACACCCAGGTGGTGAAGTCCATCCTCGAGAAGCACGGCACCAGCGCCGAGAAGGTCACCGACGCGCTGGGCGAGCGCAACCTCATCCGGCCGTCCACCACGCAGGGCCACATCGGGGACGTGACCGGCACCGACATCGTCTTCGACGCGCCGACCACGCAGGGCGGCAGCGGCGGGCCCGTCTTCAACAAGCGGGGCCAGGTGGTGGCGGTCGAGTACGCCGTGCTGCAGAAGTTCGGGGGCAACTCCTTCGGAGTGCCCATCAGCTACGCGCTCAAGCTGCTCGAGTCGCCCCCCGCTCGATGACGTTGCCCGGCCCCGGGTGGCGTCGCGACCTGCTGCTCGCCCTGCTGATGGCGGCCCTGGCCGTGGCCGTGCGCCTGCCCCGCCTGGGCTTCCCCCCCGAGGAGATCTTCGACGAGGTCTACCACGCCAAGACGGCGCTCCAGTACCTGAACGGGCAGCCGCCCACCGAGTGGGTGCACCCGCCCACCGCGAAGCTGCTGATCGCGGTCGGCGTCTGGATGTTCGGCTACACGTCCTGGGCCTGGCGGCTGGCGCCGGCCCTGGCCGGCATCGCGCTGGCGCCCGTCTTCTTCCTGCTCGCGCGTCGCGTGCTCACCACCGAGCGGGCGGCGGTCCTGGCCACCCTCCTCCTGCTCTGCGACGGGGTCTACCTGGTGCAGAGCCGCGTGGCCATGACCAACATCTTCGCGGTGCTGTTCCAGGTCGCGAGCGCGCTCTTCGTCGTGCGCGCGGGACGCCGGGAAGGCGTGCCGGTGTGGGACATGCTGGCGGCGGGCGTCTGCCTCGGCCTCGCGCTCTCGACGCGCTGGACCAGCCTCTGGGCCACGGCCTTCCTGGGCCTCACGTTCCTCGCGATGCGCGGCAAGCGCCTGCTGCGCTGGCAGGAGATGGCGCTCCTCCCGGTCATGTTCGCGCTGCTGCCGGCCGCCATCTATACGCTCAGCTACGTGCCCTGGATGACGCAGAACCCGTCCAACACGCTGCGCCACATGGTCAGCATGCAGGGCTCCATCTACCACTACCACGCGACGCTCAACGCGACGCACCCCTACTTCAGCAAGTGGTACACCTGGCCGTGGCTGGTCCGGCCGACCTGGTACTACTTCACGACGGTCGACGGCTTCGTGAGGGGGATCGTCGCCATCGGCAACCCGGCGCTGTGGTGGGCGTCGGTCCCCGTCTCCCTGTGGGCCCTGTTCTCCTCGGTACGCGCGCATCGTCCCGCCCTGGGCCTGGCCGGCGTCGCGTGCGCGGCCCTGGGCGGCGCCGCCTTCCTGGGGGGAGGCGCAGGGGAGGCGCTGGGCGTGCTGCTGCTCCTGGCCAGCGTGACCTTCGTCGTGTCCGCGCGCTTGTGGGCGCGCGACACGGTGCTGCTCTTCACGGGCGCCGGGTTCTTCGCCCTCTACCTGCCGTGGGGCCTCTCGCCGCGCACGCTCAACTACAGCCACTACCTCTTCGAGGCGATTCCCTACGCGTGCCTGACGCTCGGCATCCTGCTGGACCGGCTCTGGCAGCGTGGGGACCAGGCGGCGCCGCGCGCGATCGCGGGCGAGCTGACGGTCGTGGCCTACATCTCGTTGGTGGTCTCGCTGTTCCTGCTCTTCTTCCCGTTCCTCACCGCCATCGCGGTGCCCGCCGACTGGTTCCATCGCGGCTTCGGGGGCCTGCGTCCGTGGACCTGGTTCTCCTCCTGGATCTGAGCGGGCTCGCCCGCCGCCGGGTGCTAGACTCGAATCATCGCCATGGCGCTCCTCGGCGACGAGGTCACGGCGCAGCTCAAGACGGTGTTCGAGCAGCTGAAGAACCCCGTCCGCCTGGCCGTCTTCTCGCAGGCGATGGCCGACCCGGAGTCGGAGCAGGTGCGTCGGCTGATGGAGGAGCTCGCCTCCGCTCACGACCTGCTCACCACCGAGCCGGTGAACTTCGTGCTCGACCGCGAGCGCGTGGAGGCGCTCGGGATCGTGCGCACGCCCGCGGTCGCGGTCCTGGGAGCCGAGAAGGACTACGGGGTCCGCTTCTACGGCCTGCCGTCGGGATACGAGTTCGGCACCCTGGTGGACGCGATCGTGGACGTCTCCTCGGGCGACAGCGCCCTGTCCGAGCCCACGCGGCAGGCGCTGGGCGCCCTGGACAAGCCGGTCCACGTCCAGGTCTTCTCCACGCCGACCTGACCGCACTGCCCCCGGGCCGTGCGCCTGGCCTACCGCTTCGCGATCGAGAGCGACCGGGTGACCGCGGACGGGATCGAGGTCACGGGCTATCCGGACCTGGCCCGCAGGTACCGCGTCTCGGCCGTGCCCAAGACCGTGGTGGGCGAGACGGTCGAGTTCGTGGGCGCGGGACCCGAGGAGATGCTGCTCCGCCACGTCCTGCAGGCCGCCGCGCCCGCCGCCACCTCCTGACCGGCCGCGCGCGCGTGCCACCGGGGCGCCGCCCGTGACCGACGAGCCGCCGCGGCGTCCCAGAGCCAACCGCGAGCTCTACATCGACGTGTTCCGCGGGCTGATGGCGCTGGTCATGGTCCAGGGCCACGTCTTCGATACGCTGCTGGAGCCGGCCGCGCGCGCGCAGCCGTGGTACCTGTTCCAGCAGCTGTTCCACGGCTCCACCGCGCCGGGGTTCCTGTTCGCCTCGGGCTTCGTGGCCGGCCTGCCGCGTGCGCCCCTGTCGTGGCGCGCGATGCGCCGGCGCGCGCGCCGCCTGCTCTTCGTCCTGGGCGTCGGGTACGCGCTGCGCCTGCCCTACCTCTCGCTGTGGAAGATCCTGAACGAGGGCACGCCCGCCGAGAAGGCGGCCGCGGTCGCCTGCGACGCGCTGCACGCGATCGCCGTCAGCCAGCTCGGAGTGCTGCTCCTGCAGCGGGTGTTCGGCCGCCGCTGGGTCTGGGCCGCGGCCCTCACGGCGGCGGTCGTGGTCGCCGTCAGCCCGCTGGCCTGGCGTCCCGCGGTCGCGGCCGCGCTGCCGCTGCCCTGGGCCGCGTACGTGAGCCCCCTGCGCGCGCCCTCCCAGTTCCCGCTCTTCCCCTTTGCCGCGTTCGTGCTGGCGGGCACGGTGGCGGGCGCGCAGCTGGGTCGCCAGGAGGCCGAGGTGCGCCACCGCCGCGCGCTCGGGTGGGGCGCGGCGCTGGCGGCGCTGGGCCTGCTGCTCGCGTGGCCGCTCGCGGGCCTCGTCGACTTCTGGGGGCCCTCGCCCGCCTACGTGCTGCTGCGCCTGGGCGGCCTGCTGCTGCTGCTGCGCGTGGTGGAGCAGGCCACGGTGCACGCGCCGCGCCTGGTGCGGCCGCTGGCCCTGCTCGGACACGAGACGCTGCTCGTCTACGTCCTCCACCTGCTGCTGCTCTTCGGCGGCGTGCTGGGCTCCGGGCCGCTGCTGCCCTGGGCCGGGCGGCTGGGCTTCGGCGGGGCCGCGACCGTGCTGGCGCTGCTGCTGCCGGTGCTGCTGCTGGCCGCGTCCTGCTGGCGGTGGTTCAAGACGCGCGCGCCCCACGAGGCGACGCTGGTGCTCGCGTTCCTGGGCACGGTGCTGGTGTTCGAGCTGCTCACGCGTCCCTGGTGACGGCTACAATGGCGCATCCCAAGAGGAGCCGCATGATGGCAACACGCGACGTCCTGACGATGGCGGCGGCATGCGTCGTTCTGGCCGGGGGCTGTCGCAAGAGCGCGGCGCCGGAGCCGTCCCCTGCCCCTGCCGCCGCGGAGGAGGCTCCGGCTGCAGGAGCGGCGGCCCCGCAGGCGCCCGCCGAGCCGACGCCCGTCCCGGGTCCCTCGATCGCGGTCCGGCTGAACGCGGGCGGGGTCGGAAACGAAGGGCCGTCCGACCAGAACGCGTTCGTCCCGGGCGACACGGTGACGGCGTCGCTGGACGCCAGCGCGCTGCCGGCGGGGTCCATCGTCAAGGCCAGCTGGTTCGACGGGAGCGGCACCGCTCGCGGCGAGGAGCACAAGACGCCGTCGTCGGGCGAACGCTGGCTGACCTTCACCGCTCCGGGCGTCGACCAGTGGCCGGAGGGCGCCTACCGCGTGGACGTGCGCGTCAGCACGGGCGGCTTCGGCAGCGCGACCTTCCAGATCGGCCAGGGAGTGGCGGCGCCCGAAGGGCCGGCCGCCAGGCCCACCCTCCAGCCCGGCTAGTCAGCGGAACAGCTTCTTGAGGCTGGTGAGGGCCGAGTCCTTGGGGGACATGGCCTCGAGCTCGGTCCGCGCCTGCTTGTGGCGCGGGTTGAGCCGCACCGCCGTCTGCATCTCCGTGATCGCGCGCGAGCGGACGCGCATGGCCTTGTAGTAGAGGCCGAACTGGTAGTGCACGTCGGCGTTGTGCGGGTCGAGCCGCACCGCCTCCAGGAACTCGCGCTCGGCCTGCTTGGCGGTGACCGGGTAGAACGCCATCGCGATCGCCAGCTTGATGCGGAAGTTCGGGTTGTTGGGCACCAGGTCGACCAGGCGCATGTACGTCTTCACCGCGTTCGCGTAGTCCGAGACGGTCATGCGCACCTCGCCCTCCATCAGCAGGTGCTCGACCGCCATGTTGCTGGGCCCCGTGTCGGACGAGCTCCCGGGCGGGGGCGACGACGGGCGCTCGGCCGGCGCCTCGGCCATGGTCGGCGCGGGTGGCGGCGCTACGGCCGGCAGCTCCGGGAGCGGCAGCTCCGGGGGCGTCTCGGGCGACGAAGGCGGAGCCGGCCGCGCGGCGACGGGCGGAGGCGAGGCCGGGCGGGGCGGCGCGGCCGCCGGCGCGGGAGCCGCCTGGCGCGCGAGCCGCAGCATCGACGACGCACGGCCCAGCACCACCTCGATGTCGGTCTTGAGCTGCTCGTCGTCGCCCGCCGCCTCCAGCAGCGAGTGGTAGTGCTCCATCTTCTCTTCGAGCGCCTTGCCCAGCTCGTCGCGCGGCGCCGTGCGGGACACGCGCAGCCACGCCTCACGGTCCAGGCGGGCGGAGCGCTCCAGCTCCTGCTGCACCTCCATGCGGATGGCCTCGAGCGCGGTCGGATCCGGACGCTTGGCCAGGGCGGAGAGCAGGAAGGTGCTGGTCTCCATCTGCATCACGGGCTGGGACTCGGCCTGCGCCTCCTGCAGCACCCCCGAAGCCAGCAGCGCGTACGTGCTGCGCAGGCGCGAGAGCGAGAGGCCGCCCGGCGCCCAGGCCAGGCGCCGCAGCGTCACGCGGCCCTTGGCCTGCTCCATGATCTCCAGCTCCTCCGCCGAGCACTTCTTGATGCCGAAGCGGAAGGGAGGCACCGGTGCCAGGCTGGCGTAGCGGTCCAGCTCGCCCAGGCCGACCATGATCAGCTCGCGGCTCTTCATGCTCTTGATGCCCACGTAGAGCAGCCGGTGCACGGAGAGGCTCACCATGTACTCGAGCGGGATCGCGCAGGGCCTCTCCTCGAACGAGGCCGCGCCGTCGGTGAACTCGAAGAGCGAGAGCACGATGCGCTTGACCTGCCGGGCCACCGAGCGGCCCAGCTCGTCCTTGTCCATGACCCCGGCCCGCACCAGCGCCTCGCCGAACCGGCGGCGCTTCTCGCCTTCCTTCATGAAGGACACGGCGCGGCTGAACTCGTCGTCCGTGATCCGGCCCAGCGCCACCAGCGCCTCGCCCAGGCGGTCCTTCTTCATGTTGCTGGCCGCGAACACGACGCGGCCGTGGTCGAAGAAGATCGTCTTGACGATCTTGCGGGAGCGGACCTGCAGGTCGCCGCTGCGCCGCTCGCGTGAGAGGCGCATGAACACCTCGGCCACCGGCGTGACCGCGAGATCGACCAGCATCGGGAAGGTTTCCATACCATGACCCATGGGAGCGCTCAACCCGCGGGCCGCACGGCGGCCGCGGGAGGGCTCGTTGGTAGACCGAACAGCCTCAGCTCGGCGACGCCCCACCGCCGCGGGCCGCGCCGGGTGAGCGCGAGCCGCACGACGCGGGCACGAACCGGGGGACTCATCAGGAAGACCTGGCTGGGCTCCTGCATCCGCGCGCGCTGGTCCTCGGCGCGGCCGGGCAGCGAGGGCGCCTCGCGGAAGTCGAAACCGTCGGTGGACACCAGGACGCGCAGCTCACGCGCCGCGAACTTCGGGTCGTCGCCCAGGAGCAGCTCGATCCGCCCGAGGGTGAACTCCTGTCCCAGGTCGGCGGCGATCCAGTCGCCGACCTGCTGCGGACCCGCCGTGCGCCAGGAGGGATGGGCGCGCCCGTCGACGAGCGCGCCCAGCCCTTCGCTGCCCTCCGAGCTCGCGAGCACCGTGGCCGCGAGCGGGATCGGCTCGTAGGCCGGCTTGAGCGCGCGCGGCACGGCGTAGACCGCGATGGGAGGGCCCTGCACGCGGGTCTCGGGATCGGCGCGGAAGGCGAGCGAGAGGCCGTCGAGCGCCCCCGGCTCCGCCTGCGGTCCGGCCACGACGTAGTCGGACTCGATGGCCTGCGCCCGCCGGTCGGCGCCGATCCGCTCGACCTCCAGGACCTCGTAGCGCGCGCCGTCCAGGCCGAAGAGCGGCACGTCGCTCAGGACGCGCGAGCCGGCCGGCACCTGCGTCTGCATGAAGTCGAGCGCGCGGTCGCGCGTGCCAGGGGCCGCCACCTGCTGCAGCCAGGGGATCGTCTGCACCAGCGGGAACGCCGCGCAGGCGGCGGCGGCCAGCGCCGCGCCGCGCACGCGGTGCGCGAGTGCCGCTCCCCCCACCCCCGCCAGCGCGAAGGCCGAGGCGAGAGCCGGCAGCAGGAACCGGTCGCGGCGGAAGTCCGACGTCGAGAGGACGAGGATCGCGGTCAGCGGGAGCAGCAGCAGGGGCCACATCTCGCGCGGCCGCGTGAGGAGCGCCACCACTCCCACCACCGACAGGGCCGTGCCCGGCCAGCCCAGCGCCCGCACCCACACGGCCAGGTACTCGAGCGCCATCACGTGGTACGCGACCGGACCGTCCGCCCGCTGGACGTAGTGGTAGTCGAACTGCACCGTCGCCCCGGCCAGGAAGTCCGAAAAACGCCAGAAGACGACCGGCGTGAAGAGCGCGAGCACGGCCAGGGCCACGAGCCCAGACCGCGCCATCGACGCCAAGCGCGGGCCCGGCGCCAGCAGCCGCGCCACGAAGTAGGAGGGCATCAGGAACACGGCCGAGAACTTGATCGCGCCGGCGAGGCCCAGCGCCACTCCCGTCAGCAGGTCGGGCCCGAGGGTCTCGCCCAGGCGACGGAAGGAGAGCAGGGCCAGGAAGCTCGCCGCCTGCAGCAGCACGTCGGGGCGGAAGACGTGCGCGGTCTCCACCGCCACCGGCGACACCGCCAGCGCGAGGGCGGACACCAGCCCTCCCGCGACTCCCGCCAGGTCGCGCCCCAGCGCGTACGCGAGCAGGCAGCACAAGGCACCCGTGGCCGCGACCAGCAGGCGGGCCCCGTAGTACGACGCGGCCTCGGGCTGCGGCTGGCCGACCAGGGCCATGACCGGCGCCAGCGCGAAGAAGGAGAAGCCGGGGTACTCGTAGAAGCCGTGGTCCAGGCTCCGCTCGTGCGCCATGCGGTGCGCGTTCTCGACGAAGACCCGCTCGTCGATGTGCGGCGGGTGCCGCAGGCCGGCGTCCAGGCCCCACAGGCGCAGGCCGAGCGCCAGCAGGACGATACCGAGGAGCGCGAGCCGGGCGGCGGGCGACGAGGGGGCCCGGGACATGCGGGGAGGATATACCGTCACGGCAGGGGCCGAAGGACCAGGCCCCGAAGTTGCGGGGGCGGACCGCCCGTATCTCGCTCGAGGATCAAGAGGTTGTCCCCGCGGAGGAGCGCGTCGGCCGGCAGGCGGACGGTGACCGCATCGCCGACGCGCTCCGCCGTGAGCTCCCGGTCGAGCCAGACGCGGAGCGGACGCGCGTCGGCGGCGAAGAAGAGCGTGGCCTCGAGCGCCCGCGGCGGTCGCGCCGGTACCACCACGGCGGCGCGCGTCCCTGTCATCGCCGCGGCCCCAGCGCCTGGCTCCCACCCCTCGCGGAGGTACCAGCGCAGGCGCGGCTCGCCGCTGTCGTCCGCCGTCGCGCGCAGCGCCTCCTGCTCGACCGCCTCGCCTCGCGCGAGCCGATCGGCCGCCATCAACGTGCCGCGGCACGTGGCGAGCACGCGCGCCGCGTCGCCGTCCGCGCGCAGGTCGACGCGCCGGTAGCGGTCGAGCAGCACGAAAGGCGACAGCGCGATCGCGACCGCGGCGGCCAGCGCACCGATCCGTGCGGGCTTCGGCGTCTCGCCGGGCGGTGCCGCCTCGCGCACGTGCGGGACCACGCGATCGAGCGCCAGCATCACGAACGGCAGCAGCGCCGGCAGGACGTACACGTGCAGGCGCGGCAGGTCCGGCGCGGAGAAGTCGGACGGGTTCAGGAACGGCGCCGCGAACGCAACGAGAGCGACGTAGAGGAAGGCGAAGCGCCAGCCGCTCGGTCGCACGGCACCGATCGCGGCCACGACGGCGACGCCCGCGAGCAGCGCCAGCGAGCCGGTCTGCGTCAAAGCCCACAAGCGCAGCCGATCCGCGAGGTCCGGGAACCCGCCCGCTGGGCTCGAGAGGTACGGCGTCCACCACAGGCGCAGGATCAGCGTGAACGCCAGCGAAGGCGCGAGCACCGCGACCATTTCGCTGGCGGCGCGCTTCCATCCGCGCTCGAGCCGCGCCAGGAAGACGGCGGGGAGCAGGACGATGAAGAACTCCTTCGAGGCCGTGCCCAGCACGCCCACGAGCGCCAGGACCGGCCAGGACGCGCGCGCCGCGAGCGCCAGCAGGAACAGCGTCTCGATGAGCAGCGTCACCGGCTCGACCAGCAGCCGGTACCGAACGATGCGCGCGACCGGATCGGACGCGAGCAGCGCGGCGGCCGCGACGGCGCTCGGCACCGTGCCATTCCCGAGACGGCGGAGCATCGCGTACGCCGCGAGCCCCGTCAGGAGCAGTGCCGCGGTGTTGACGTGCCCGAATCCCCGCGCGGCGTTCCAGGGGGAGACGTGAACGAGCCACGGCGCGAGCAGCCGGTAGCCCCACGGCGCGATCGTGAAGACGCGCGGCTCCTCGGCCATGGCCGCGTAGACGTGCCCGTCGAACGCGGGCAGGTTGAAGCGGTCGTAGAACACGTCGCGGTTCTGCCACGCGCGGAAGGCCAGGACGGCGACGCAGAGCAGCGCCGCCACGGCGACGCCCAGCGCCCGGCTGCGGTCCGGCGACGGCGCCACTACGACGCGGCCACGCGCAGCGCCTCGGCCGAGGCCTCGGTCAGGTGCTTCTCGACGTCGCGCTCGGAGTGGAGCGCCATCCTTATTGTTCGGTCGCTCCCGACCACGAAGGTGGCCCGCTGCGCCAGCCCGACGATGGGCCAGCGCACGCCGTAGGCGCGCAGGATCGCGCCCTTGGGGTCCGCGACCAGCGGATACGTGAGGTCCAGCTCCTCGGCGAACCTCCGGCTTCGCTCCTCGTTGTCGGCGGACACGCCGACGATCTCGACACCGCCCGCCCGCAGTCGCTCGTGCTCCCGGCAGAACCCGCCGGCCTCCCGCGTTCAGCCGGGAGTGAAGGCCCGCGGGAAGAAGAAGACGACGACCGCGTTCGTCTTCAGCAGGTCGTAGAGCGTGCGCTTGGGGTCGACGCGGAAGTCCGGGGCGGTCTCGCCGACCTTGAGCATCGGAGGGACACGTTAACCCCGGGTTCGGCGAATCGGCAAGCGATGCCGTCGCCTATACTGCCGTGCTCGATGATGCGGCCCACCGTGATGGCCTTGAGCCTCGCCATCCCTCTCCTGGTCGCGTCCCCTGTGGAGCCCCAGGCGGCGCGCGCCGGCGTCGTGGTGGAGTCCGTCGGGATCGGCACCTTCGCCGAAACCGCGGGCCTCCGCGCCGGCGACGTGCTCGTCTCCTGGAGCCTGCCGAATCGCGAGGGCCAGGGGGGACCGCTGACCTCGCCCTTCGACCTCAGCCACGTGGAGATCGAGGTGGCCCCGCGCGGCCCGGTCGTGCTCGTGGGCGAGCGTGCAGGCCAGCCGCTGGAGATCCGCGTCGAAGGCGGCGAGTGGCTGGTCCGGTCGCGCCCCGTCCTCGGCGAAGGGGAGGGCACAGCCCATCGGCGCGCCGAGTCATTGGCCCGCGGCGGGCGGGTCGACGACGCCCTCGCCGTCTGGCGCGACCTGGCGGAAGCGGCGGCCGCTCGTGGCGAATGGGCGCTCGCCTGCTGGGTGATGATCCGGATGGTCGAACAGGGTCCGCCGGGACCGGCAGAGGTTTCGGAGATGGAGGCCCGGGCCGCCGATCTCTGCGCCTCGGGTGGCGCCGCGGAGAGCGTCGCTCCCGCGCATCAGGCGTTGGCTCGGGCCTGGCAGGCGCGCTACCGCTATGCCGAGGCCGAGGCCGTCTGGCGAGAGTCCCTTCGGCTCTGGGAGGGCATGGCTCCCCGCAGCCTGGGCGCGGCCTCGGCCTGGCACGGCCTGGGCGCGATGGTCTTCGAGCGGGGCCTGCCGAACGAGGCCGAGCCGCATCTCCGTTCCGCGCTGGCCCTCCGCGAGGAGCTCGCACCGGACAGCCTGGAAGTCGCCGCGACCCTGGCGACCCTGGGGATGGTGGGTCGCTGGCAGACGCGCCAGGACTGGGTCGCCCAAATCACGCGAGCCGCCGAGCTGAGGAAGCGGCTGGCGCCCGGCTCGCTTCCCGCGGCGGAAAGTCTCCTGCACCTCGCCTTGGCGCAGAGCGCGCAGGGGGACTACCCGAAGTTCCACACCCTCGCCCAGGAAGCGCTGTCCAGCGCATCCCGCATCGAGCCGGACGGGCCGCTTGTCGGCGCCATCCAGATCGAGATGGGCAACGCCGCCTTCTCTCGGGGCGACCTCTTGATCGCGGAAGAGCACTACCGGCGTACGCTCGCCATCGCGGAGAAGCTCGCGCCGCAGGGACGTCTGATCGCGCGGGCTCTCAACAACCTCGGCCTCATCGCCGGGTCCCGCGGGGACCTGGAAGCGGCGGCCGCGTCCTATCGGCGCGCCCTGGCCCTGTTCCGCCTCCACTGGGCCAACGCGCTCGTCACTGCGGGCGTGCTGGCGAACTATGGTGACATCCTGGCCGAGCAGGGCCGCTTCGCGGATGCGGAGCGCGTCTACGACGAGGCCCTGGCGGTGGGAGAGAGGGCGTCGCCGGGCTCGAACACCTTCCTTTTCGTCCTGCTCAACGCGGCGGAGTTGAGCCAGCGGCGAGGCGACCAGGCGCGGTTCGAAGCGTATGCGACGCGCATCGTCGAGCTCACCGAGCCCGTGGGCAGGATCGGCAATGCCGGCCCCGCCTATGGCGTTCGTGCGGAGCTCGCGATGAGCCGTGGGCAGCTGGCCGAAGCCGAGCAGTGGATCCGGGAGGAGATCGCGCTAACCAGTCGGTTCTACCGCGCGGGCGCCCTCAATGCCGTCGCCTACCGTCGCCTGGCGAGGCTCCACAAGATGCGGGGGGACGGAGCGGAGGCCGCGGAGGCCTACCGGCGGGCCGTGGACGCGCTCGAGTCGACGCGGGGCCGGCTGGGCGGAAGCGGCAGCGCTCGCGTGGGCTTCGGCGTCCGACATGCGCAGCTCTACCACGAAGCGATCGAGGCGCTGCTTTCGGTCGGGCGGCCGGCCGAAGCCTTCCACTGCCTGGAGCGCTCACGGGCTCGAGCCCTGCTGGACATGATGTCCGTGCGGGATCTGGCGCTCGACTCGGAGCTGCCGCCGGAGCTACGGCAGAGAAAGCGCTCCCTGGACGCGGAATACGAGGGCACGCAGCGGGAGTTGCTGGACGCCCAGGTGGAGAAGCGGCAGGACGAGCTCGCGGACCGTCTCAAGCTGCTGGATCGGCAGCGCAAGGACGTGGCGAAGGAGGCGCGACGCATCTCACCCCGCCTGGCCATGATCGCCGATCCCCAGCCGCTCGACGTCGAGCAGGCGCGCGCGACGCTGGACTCCGAAACGGCCTTTCTCGCGTACTCCGTGGGGCCACAGCGAACCGTGCTCTTCGTGCTCGCCCCCCGCCGTGCGGGGGAGCCGGCGAAGGACGTCGAGGCCATCGTGATCGCGCTCGGCGAGGCGGAGCTGCGGCAGAGGATCGCGGCCTGGCGGCGCATGGTGGAGAGGACGGCTCCTCCCCCGGCGTTCTTCGCCGAGGGCCGTGCCCTGTACGACCTGTTGATCGGGCCCGCCGAGCCGCTGGTCGCGCGGGCCAGGAGGCTGGTGGTCTCTCCCGACGGCCCCCTGCACCACCTGCCCTTCGCCGCCCTGCGACGAAGCGGGGCCTACCTCGCGGAATGGAAGCCGCTGTCGCTCGTGCCCTCGGTCAGCGTGCTCGAGCAGCTCGTCGTGTCCCGCCCTCCCTCGCCGGCCGCGCCCAGCCTCGTGGCCTTTGGCGACCCCGAGGCGCCGGGCCTGCCCTCCCTGGCGGGAAGTCGCCGCGAGGTGGCCGCCCTCCGGGACGCGTTCCCGCGTGCCCAGGTCTTCCTGGGTGCCGCCGCCTCGAAGCCGCAGATGGAGGCCGTGGCGGGACGTTTCCGCT
>JAICEW010000009.1 GCA_025923995.1 Vicinamibacteria bacterium
ACCTGCGCCGCCTGGCCGCGCGCGACCCGCGCGCCAGCGCGGAGGTCCGCCGCCTGCTGGACGCCCTGCGGCCGCTGGTGCGCGCGGAAGAGGTGGAGCCGGCGCCGGATGACACGGGCCCGGGCCGCATCCACCACCTGGTCGACCGCGGCAGCGTCGCACCCTATCGCGCGCTGGTGCGCCGGGCGGCGCGGGCGCTTCCGGAGCTGCTCGTGAGCTGCACCGGACCCTGGGCGCCCTACAGCTTCGCGGGAGACGGCGTGTGAAGAGGGCTCCGACGTCCCGCCGCCGGGCGCGGCGCGTGCCGGCCCGCCGCGCGGTCCCGCTGGCCCGCCGAAAGTGGAACGCGAACCCGGAGGACGTGGAGCGCTCGCTGGCCAAGCTCGTGCTTTCGCTGGTCGAGTTCCTGCGCCAGATCATGGAGCGCCAGGCGGTGCGCCGGATGGAGGAGGGCACGCTCTCGCCCGCCGAGGTGGAGTCGATGGGGGTCGCCCTCATGAAGCTCGAGGAGACCCTGCACGACCTGGCCGCGCGCTTCGGGCTGCGCCCCTCCGACCTGAACCTGGACCTGGGCCCTCTGGGGAGGCTGACTTGATGCTTCCGGCGCCGCTCATCCTCATCGGGGAGGATTCGGCGGACCTGCGCGAGGCCTACGTGGACTGGTTCGCGTTCAAGGGGTTCCGCGTCGAGTCCGCCGCCGACGGATACGAGACGCTGTCCAAGGCGATGGAGCTGGATCCGCACGCCATCGTGATGGACGTTTCGCTGCCGGGGCTGGATGGCCTCGAGGTCGCGCGGCGGCTGCGCGGCGACGAGCGCACGCGCTTCATCCCGCTGATCGCGATCACGGGCCACGGAGGCGAGGACATGGTGGCCCTGACCGAGTCGGCTGGCTTCGACTGCTACCTGCTGAAGCCCTGCCTGCCCGACCGCCTCCTGGCCGAGGTGCGACGATTGGTGGAGGCGCGGAAGGGCTGACGAACGTGAGGCGCCGGGCCGCGAGCGGCCTCGGCGCCTCGAACCGATCAGCGGTTGTCCGAGCCGCCGCGGTTGCCCTGGCCGCCCCCGCTGCGTCCGCGGTTGCCTTGGCCCTGGCCCTGGCCCTGGCCCTGACCCTGGCCTCCGGACCGGCCACGGTTGCCCTGTTTGGAGCGTCCGGAGTCGCGGTCGTCGTCCTGTTGGCGGTCCCGTTCGTCGTTGTTCTGGGCCATCTCAGGCCTCCCTCATTGATTCGCCCCCGATGGTCGAGCCGGCTCACTGGGGCGCGTGGGCCGGTCTTCGCGGATTGTCAAATCGCCGGGACAGCTTGTCGACCCGGGCAGAATGCACAAGCACGACCATCCCCGCTGGCCCTTCCATGCTGTTCCGTCGCCCCTTCTTTCCGGCTCTTCCTCGTTGTGCGGTCCGCCCGGCGATTCGAGACGCGGGCATGGAATGCACGAGTGATGCCGCGGCGCCGGCAGTGGCACATCGCTTGCGAGTCCTCGATCGTGCTCGTTCGGCACTCTTGCATCACCGAATCGAGGAGGACCCCATGAACACCCGCTTCTTCTTCCTGGCCTGCGCCCTCATCCTGGCGCTGGCCATGCCCGTGGCGGCGCAGGATCCGCCGGCCGCCCAGGCTCCTTCCGCCACGCTCACTCTGGGCGGGACGGTCACGTCTTCGTCTCCCACGTCGCTCGTCATCCGCGCCGACGACGGCTCTTCGAAGACGTTCACGGTCGACGACCGGAGCACGCTTCCGACCGGTCTCGCCCGCGGCGCGCGCGTCAACGTGACCTACGAGATGAACGGCACCCGCATGCGCGCCGTGAGCGTGACCGACGCCGCGCCGCCCCCGACGGCCGCGGAGACGGACCCCGGCCGCACGGATCGGCTCCCGGCGACCGCCAGCTCCCTGCCGCTCATCGCCCTGCTCAGCGCCGTGGCGCTGGCATCGGGCTTCGCCCTGCGGCGGCACCTCGCCTGACATGGGCTCGCAGGCCCTCCGGCGCGCGTCGGCGCACATGCTCCTGGCCGCCGGCCTGGGGGGCCTGCTGCTGTGCGGCGCCGCCCGCGGATGGGCGCTCTACTACGAGCGGCGCGAGGCCGCTCGTCTCCAGGCGGCCCGGGGAGGGACCGACGTCTCGTCCCGCGACGCCGCCCTGCGGCGCTCCGCCGGCGGCGGAGCCTGGGGCCGCCTCGAGATCGAGCGGCTGGGCGTCTCGGCGCTGATCGCGGAGGGCACCGATGGAGCGACGCTCGCGGTCGCGCTCGGCCACGTCGGCGGCACCGCGTTCCCCGGGGAGCCGGGGACGGTGGCCCTGGCGGGGCACCGCGACACCCATCTCCGGAGCCTGGCCCGCGTGCGAGTGGGAGACCGCGTGCGCATCGCGACGCCGGAAGGAGGCTTCGACTACGTCGTCGAGGCGACGCACGTCGTCGCGCCCGAGCGCGTCGACCTGATCCGCGCGGGCCCGACGCCGCGACTGGCGCTCGTCACGTGCTACCCGTTCGGATACGTGGGCCCTGCGCCGTATCGCATGGTGGTCCACGCGCGCCCCGCGCCAGGCTCCCTCGTCCGATAGCGAGGAGCCGGAGCGCGCCGCGGGAGACCCCGCGACGCGCTCGGTCCTGTCTCGCTAGGTGCGGGCGGAGCGGCCGCGGCCGCGCGAGCCCGAGGACGACCCGCGCCGCCGGGACGAGCCGCGCCGGCTCGAGGACCCGCCGCGGCTCGACTTCGCGGAGCCGCTGCGGCCCGAGGACGACGAGCGACCCCCACGTGAGGACGCGGCGCGTGCGCCGGTCTTGCGGGCGCCGCCGCGGCTCGACCCGCCGCGGCTGCTCGAGGTGCGGCTGCTCGAGGTGCGGGTGCCGCTCGCGGACCGCCCCGTCGACCGGCCCCGGGAGCTGGACGACCGGCTGCGGCCCGAACTCGACGACCGGCTGCGGCCGGAGCTCGACGACCGGCTCGACCTCCGGGACGGCGTCCCGGAGCGCGGCGACTCCTCGTCGCTGCCCATGGACTCGAGCCGCTCCGACGGGTTGCTGCCTCTGGCGCGCGCCACTCCGGTGCCCGACGTTTCGCCATTCGCCTTGCGCCCGCTCCGACGGCCCGGTGCTGCGGCGCGGGTGCGGCTCGCAGGCGATCCGGACGCCGAGCGTCCCGCGGAGCGGCCCGCCGGCTGCGCCAGGATCTGCTCCTTGCGCGCCGCGATCTGCTGACCCAGCTCCTCCAGCCGCTCGCTGCCCAGCTGCTTCTGGGCGTGCGGGAACATCTCGCCCTCCTCCTCCTCGACGTGGTGCTCCACGTTGTCCTTGAGCACCTTCATCTTCGCGTCGAAGGTCTCGTCGTCCGGCCCCAGCTCCTCGAGCTCGGCCAGGAGGGTCTTCACCTGCTTGTGCTCCTCGCCCGCCTCCAGGACGAGCTCCTTGTCGTCCTCCTCCTTGGCGGCCCCGTCGAACGCGGGATAGAAGATCTCCTCCTCGACTCGGGCGTGCACGTCCAGCTCTTCCTTGATGCTCGCGAACAGCTCGGCCTTGCTCGTCCCCTCGTCCTTCTCCTTGGCCTTCTCGAAGGACTCGAAGAGAGACTTCACCGTGCGGTGGTCCTTCTTCAACAGTTCGATCGCGTTCATGACTCCTCCTGCTTGACGCCGGTCCACGAGCAGCAAGGCGCATGCCGAACCTGGCCGACGCCTTGCATCGGCCTCGCCACGAAGGAGGCGTCATGGCCCAAGGGAAGAGTCGGAGCCGGAAGTCGAGCGGCGGGCGCCGCTACGGCCGCAAGGCGAGCGAGAAGGTCGAGAAGGCGATGCACGAGCGCAAGCAGGGCACGCTGAAGTCGGGACGCTCGGGGAAGAAGGTCACCAGCCGCAAGCAGGCCATCGCCATCGGCCTGTCCCAGGCGCGGCGGGCCGGCGGCAAGGTCCCGCGCAAATCGTCCGGACGCGGACGGAGCCGCAGCAGGAGCCGCAAGAGCTCCTGACGGCACCGGGGACGCGCTGTCATCGCGCGCGTCCCCGCCCCTCCGTCTTACAAGCCTTGCGCTTTCTTCAACCGCGCGGCCGTCAGGCTCTGGCGGACCGCCTCGTATCCTGCCCAGGGGTCCTCCCCGCGATCGCGCAGGCGCCGCTCCACGTCGGCCAGGACGACCGCGCCGCCGCCGGCCAGCGCCGGCAGCTCGTCCCACGAGACGGGCATGGACACCGGCGCCGTCGGCCGCGACCGCGTCGAGAAGGCGGAGACCGACGTGCTTCCCCGATGGTTCCGGGCGTAGTCGATCAGGATGCGGCCGGGCCGCTTGGCCTTGGCCATGGCGGTCAGGAAGGCGTCCGGCTGCTCGCGCTCCAGGCCCTCGGACACCGCGCGTGAGAACTCGAGGCACTCAGCCCAGCCCGCACGGGGACGGAGAGGCACGACGACGTGCGCGCCCTTGCCGCCCGTCGTCTTCACGAAGGAGGCGAGACCCATGCGCTCGAGCCGTTCGCGAAGGATGGCCGCCGCCGCCGCCACCCGCGCCCAGGCCACGCCGGGGCCGGGGTCCAGGTCGAACACGATGCGGTCGGGCCGTTCCAGGTCGTCCGCGCGCGCGTTCCACGTGTGCAGCTCGAGCACGTTCATCTGGACCAGCCCCACGAGACCCTCGACCGAGTCCACCGTGAGGTAGTCGGCCCGCTTCGTCTTCTCCTGGATCGAGACGCGCCGCAGCGCGCGCGGCGCCCACGCTCCGGCGTGCTTGACGAAGAAGCACTCGCGGCCCGCGCCCTCGGGACACCGGACGAGGGTCAGGGGCCGGCCCTCCAGGTGCGGGAGGATGCGCGGAGCGATGCGCTCGTAGTAGCGGGCCACGTCCTCCTTGGTCTGGCCCGAGCGCGCGAACACGACGCGCTCCGGGTGCGTCAGGCGGACGCCGGCCACCGATGCGGCGTCCGCCTCGCGCCGGGACGCGCGACGCGGGACCCCGCGCTCCGCGCGGGCCGAGGTCCAGGTGCGATCGCGGTCCCTCGCGATCTGCTCCAGGTCGCGACCGCTGTCGACGCTCAAGGGCCTGGCCATCGTGACCTCCTGTCCCGCGCGCCGGATCGACGCGCCGTCCTTCTCCTTGACGAGGAGCCACTCGCGCTGCTTGGCCCGGCCGTCGCGCCCCCGCCGCAGGCGGACGAGCGCCCAGCCGCCACGCAGCTTCTCGCCGTGCAGCGTGAACACCAGCTTGCCTTCGAGGAGCCCGCGACGCGGGTCGTCGCGCGGCTCCCAGGTCCCGCGATCCCACAGCAGCACGGTTCCGCCGCCGTACTCGCCCTCCGGGATCACGCCTTCGAAGCCGCCGTACTCGATCGGATGGTCCTCCGTCTCGACGGCCAGGCGCTTGTCCGAAGGATCGAACGTCGGACCCTTCGGTACAGCCCAACTCTTCAAGACGCCATCGAGCTCGAGGCGGAAGTCGTAGTGCAGGCGCGTCGCGGCGTGCTTCTGGATGACGTACGACCACCCTTCCGCGCGCGGCGTGTCGTCTCCCGCGGGCTCGGGCGTCGCCCGGAAGTCCCTCTTGCGTCGGTACTCACGCAGCGACATGGCACCTCTCGACTCGCAAGCGCCGTGCCATTGCACACGTTGCGGTCGCGCAGTGGCACAGGGCTTGCTGCCTTGCCCAGGCGGAGGCGGTCATGAAGCATTTCGCATGGGTCATGGTCGGAATCTGTTGCAGCGCGCCCCTCGGTGCGCAGGACGTCAATGTCTTCACGCCCTCGCAGCGGGGCGACGCGCCGATCTTCATGAATGGCCAGGTGGTGCGCATCGACCGCGCCGCCGGCACCATCACGATCCGCAACAACGACGGGCGGCGCGTGCTCACCGTGGACCGGCAGGCACTGGGCGCGTTGGGCAACCTCAGGGTGGGCTCGAGCGTGATCCTCGGCCTGCGCGAGACGGGCTCAGGCGCGTCGGCGCGCCAGTTGGTCACGGACATCCGGCCCTCGGGCGCGGTCTCGCTCGGCGCCAGCCGCGTGTCCGCGAATGCGTCGCTGCTCGCGTCCGGCGCCCGCTCGATCGGGACGGCGCAGGTGGTCAGCACCGACCGCGCCTTGCGGCGGATGACGGTCGTCGACTCGACGGGCGCCACCCGGGTGCTCGACGTGCGCGGCGGAGCCGTGGGCACGCTGGGCTCGCTCCGTGCGGGCGACTCGGTGTCGCTCGGCGTGGCGGCGCCCCTGGTCTCGGGCACGCCCGCGGGCACGGTCACCTCGATCGACAGCCCGGGGCAGTCCGTGAACGCCACGACCGCGAGGGGCACCGCGCCCGCGAGCGGGAGGAACGCGAGCGGGGGCTTCTCGACGTCCGCGCCCTCGGCTACCGGCGGGACGGTGACGGTCTTCAACAACGATTCCCTCCCGCAGGCCCCGCGGCTGCCGGCGAGTCCCGACAACGGGCTCAACCGGAACCCGGCGACGACGGGCGTGCAGCCCGCGCCGGGTGCGCAACCGATCCCGGGCGTGCAGGGTCCGACCGGCATGCAGCCGGTGCCGGGCGCACAGCCGATCCCCGGATCGACGGGCGGCGTCAGGACGCAGGCCATCCCCGGCACGCAGCCGATCCCTGGATCGACCGGCGGCCTCACGACCCAGCCCGTTCCCGGCGCGCAGCCACTGCCCGGCACGGGCGTGACGGGACAGAGCGCCGCGAACCCGGGCCTCGCGCCCCAGCCGGTGCCGGCGATTCCGGGTCAGCCGAGCGTCGACCCCGCGACCGGAATCGTGACCACGACGAATCCCGGCTTGTCTCCGCAGCCGGTTCCCGGATCCGGCGGCCAGAACGCCATCAACTCGGGCGCGACCGGCGGGGTGTCCACGACCGCCAACCCCGGTGGCGTCGCGACCACCGGCCAGCCGACGACCGGCAGCACCGGCATTCCGGGCAACGTGGCGGTGCCCGGCGTCTCCGGCCTCACCGGCGGCATGAGCTCGCGCGGTGTGGGCAGCGGGAACACCGGTGGCGCCGGTGTGGGCACGACGGGCGGCCGTGGGGGCGGCGGTGCCACGAGTGGCGGCACGGCCACGGGCGGCGGAAGCCCGATCCTCTCCCCCTCCATCCCGCAGCTCGGTAGCGGCGGCTTCATGGGTGGCGGACTCAACAGCCAGATCCCCAGCATCCCGCCGTCCGCGGGGACGATGAACAGCCCGGTGCTGCCTGTGCCCGCGGTGCTGCCCAACTCGTACGCGCCGCAGACGCCGAACGAGGTCGCGGCCGTGCGCGAGCTGGCCTCGCGCGACTTCGACATGGCGGTCGCCGTGGTGGCCGCGCGCGCCTCCGAGGTCGACCGCGCCTGGGTCGCGTATCGCTCCCAGTGCGTCACCAGCACGGTGCCTCTCAACAACCGCGCTCGCGAGTGGTTCGCGGTGCTGGACGGCACGCTCATCGGTCCGAGCGAGGACGTCTGCGAGTCGAGCTACAACGAGGTCGCCCGCCTGGCCCAGGGCGTCCAGGCGTCGCTGGACATGGCGCGCGACACCGCCCGGCGCGCCGACGTGCTGCCCGGGCGCATGCGCGACGTGCTCCAGAGGTACAACCTCGACCTCTAGACCCATGGCCGCAGCGCAGCCACCCCGGACGTCGCCGGCCGGCGACCCGTTCGGGGTGGCTGCCGCGCTGCGTGAGATCGCCGCCCTGCTGGCCGTCGAGGGGGCCAGCCGCTTCAAGGTCCGCGCCTTCGAGCGCGGCGCCCGCACGATCGAAGCCCTCCCGGACGACCTGGCCGCGCTGGTGGCCGCTTCCGACCTCACGAAGCTGCCCGGCATCGGGCCCGTCATCGCCTCGACCATCGCGGAGGTCGTCCGCACCGGCCGCAGCACCCTCCTCGACGACCTGCGCAGGCGCCTCCCGCCCGGCGTCGCCGAGCTGAGCGCGGTGCTGAGCCTGCCGAAGATCCGCACGCTGCACGAAGCCCTCGGCATCGGATCCCTCGCCGATCTGGAGGCGGCCTGCCGCGAGGGGCGCGTGCGCACGGTGAAGGGGTTCGGCGAGAAGACCGAGCGGAAGCTCCTCGACGCCCTGGCCGCGCGCGCGGCGCGGGGACGCGCCCTCCTGCTGCACCAGGCCGAGGAGACGGCGGCGTCGCTGCGGCGGATGCTGGCGGCGGTGCCAGGCGTCCAGCGAGTGGAGATCGCGGGCGCGCTGAGGCGGCGAGCCGAGGTGAGCGAGAGCCTGTGCGCCGTGCTCGCGGCCGAAGACGTCGCCGCGACGCTGGACCGTCTCGCGAGCGACACGCAGTTCCAGCCGGACGCGCTCCGCCCGGGGCTCGCGTCGCTGCGGACGCCCGGCAGCGTGCCGATCGAGGTCCGCGTCGTCGAGCCGGAGCGCTTCGCGGCCATCTGGCTGTGGGAATCGAGCGCACCCGCACATCGCGAGGCTCTCCGGGATCGTGCCAGGCGCCGCGGGCTCGCGCTGACGGAAGAGGGACTCGAGGGCGCGCCCGCTCCGACCGAGGAGGCGATCTACGAAGCGCTGGGCCTGCCGTTCATCGAGGCCGAGCTGCGGGAGGGCTCGGGCGAGGTCGAGACCGCCGAGCGCGGCCTCCAGCCGCCGCTGCTGACGCGCGACGACCTGCGAGGCGCCGTGCACTGCCACACCGACGCCTCGGACGGCCGCCATACGCTCGAGCAGATGGCCCGCGCGGCCGAGGCGATGGGGCTGGAGTACATCACCGTGACCGATCACTCCCCCGCCGCCTTCTACGCCAACGGCCTGAGCGCCGAACGGCTGTTGCGCCAGTGGGACGAGATCGAGCGCGTGCAGGCGCGCGTCTCGGTGCGCCTGCTGCGCGGCGTCGAGTGCGACATCCTCGAGGACGGCTCGCTCGACTGCCCGCCGGACCTGCTGGAGCGGCTCGACGTCGTGGTGGCCAGCATCCACCAGCGTCATCGCATGGACCGGGAGCGGATGACGCGGCGCATCGTGGCCGCGATGCGCCAACCGTGGTTCAAGGTGTGGGGACACGGCCTCGGGCGGTACGTCCTGCGGCGGCCGCCGGTCGACTGCGACATGGACGCCGTGCTGGACGCCATCGCGGGCTCGCGCGCGGCGATCGAGATCAACGGCGACCCGCACCGGCTGGACCTGGAGCCGCGGTGGCTGCGCGAGGCCCGCCAGCGCGGTATCCGGTTCGTGGCCTCGTGCGACGCCCACTCGACCCGCGGACTCCACAACCTGCGCTTCGCGGTCGATATGGCGCGGCGTGCGGGCCTGGCCCGGACGGACGTGCTCAACACGCTCCCCGTGGAGGCGTTCGCGGCCGAGGTCCGGCCGGCGCGCTGACGCGGCACCGATCCTGCATCTACCCACTCTGTCGCCGCGCCAGATCCTTCCGGCTGCCGCAGGAAAGCGCCGGAAACCTCGTCCCTGGATGACACCAGCGCGCGGCACGTTCGACGAGCTTTGAACATTCGGGGTGGAGGAGGTACGTGATGGCGTCCGCGGCTTCAACAGGGCGTCCGGCGGTCGAAGAGGGCCTGCGGTCCCTGCTGGGAGACGTCGTCGACCACGTCCGGGCCCTGGTGCGCCTCGAGCTGGCGCTGGCCCGCGACGAGGTCCGGCGAGCCCTGGCCTCGCTGCGCCACGGCGTGATGCTCCTCGCGGCCGGCATCCTGGTCGGTGCGCTCGGCCTGCTCTCGCTGATGGCCGCCCTCGTCGCCGCGCTGGCCACGGTGTGGCCGGTATGGCTGGCCGCTGCGACCGTGGGCCTCGCGCTCGCGGTCACCGGCGGCCTGCTGGCGCGGGCGGCGGTCTCGGGGCTGACGCTCGAGGAGGTGCGGCCCTCCGCCACGTTCGAAACGCTCGAGGAGACGAAGGCATGGCTGAAGTCGCGGACGTGACGAAGGCGGTTGTGCGCGCGGAGCCGCCGCAGGAAGAGGCGCTGCGCCGCCTGATCGAGCAGGAGCGTTTGGCGCTCGACCACACGCTCGACCGGCTGGGCGACCGCGTCCGCGAGACGCTCGACTGGCGCCGGGCCGCTGCGCGGCACCGGGGTGCGCTGGTCGCGGCGGCCGGTAGCGCGACGCTGTTCGGGCTCTGGCGCTGGCGACGCCGCCGCTCTCCCGCCGACCGTGCCGCGGCCGCGATCGTGGACGGCGCGCGCGAGGTCACGTCGCGGGCCTGCGAGATGCTCGGCACGCTGGGCTCCGCCGTCTCCGTGAGGCGGCGGGCCCCGCGCTTCCTGATGGGATCGCTCGCCGCGGCGGCCGCGCGGGCGGCCGTCAAGTGGTGGGACGAAGGCAGGGCCGGCGCCTCGCAGCGATCGCCGGATGAAGGGGTACCTGAGGAGGAACGATGGAGACTCGAGAGGAAAATGTCGTGAACCGTCCGACGACGCCGCGCGCTGCGCGGTTCGACGCAGCCGTGCGCGACACGACCGAGGCCGCGGCGCGCGCCGCCGAGGAGGGCGCCGAGGACCTGAAGGCGCGTGTGACCGACACGGTCAACCGTGCGAAGGACAAGCTGACGGACGCGTACGAGAAGAGCTCCGACGCCGCGACGCGGGCGTACTCGCGCGCGATGGACTACAGCCGTGAGAACCCCCGGACGGCCACCCTGGTCGCGCTGGGGGCAGGGATCGGCGTGGGCATGCTGGTCGGAGCCAGCATGGGCAGCGGACGCAGCCGCAGCTACCGGAGGATGTTCCCGAGCATGGCGCTGGCCGTCGCGGACGCGGTGCTGGACGTCTTCGAACACCGCCGCTGACACGAGGATCGCCGCCCGGAAACGCGGGAGGGGCGTCTCCGGGCGGCCGATCTGGGGCAGGATGACGGGGTGAAGGACCGCATCTTCATCCTCTCGCCCGCCTCCACCAGCGGGGAGCGCGCGCGCATCCTGATGCGTGACGAGGCTCGCTTCGACCTCGCTCAGCGGCTGCGCAGCCCTTCGGGCGCGCCGCTGGGCGAGGTCTTTTCGTTCCTCAGCGGGCTGTACTTCCGCGGCAAGCTCACCTACGCGACGGCTTTCGCCCGGCCGCCCGCCGCGCTGCCCGCCGGCGTGTTCGTCGTCACGCCCTGCCAGGGCCTGGTCCCCCCCCAGCAGAACGTGGACCTGGCGGGCCTGCGCCGCTATGCCTCGGTCCCGATCGCCACGACCGAGCCGCGCTATCGCACGCCCCTGCTGCGCGACCTCACGTGGCTCACGGGCATCGCGCCCGACGCCGAGATCGTGCTGCTGGGGAGCATCGCGACGGACAAGTACGTCGAGCCCCTGCAGGCCGTGTTCGGCGAGCGGGTGCTGCTGCCGGCGGACTTCGCGGGCCGCGGCGACATGAGCCGCGGGGGCCTGCTCCTCCGCTGCGTCGAGGAGGGGCGCGAGCTCACGTACGTGCCGGTCGCCGGCGCCCTCCGCCACGGGCCCCGCCCGCAGCGCCTCGAGCCGCGGGCCGGGATCCTGAAGAGGGCGATCGACCGGTCGCGACGGTCCAGGTCGGATTCGTCGTAGCGGCCTGACCTCAGTTCGCGCGCCGGCGGCGGAACCGGCGTGTGCCCTGGTTGCCCATCGCGCCGACCGCGCCCGGGCCCTTGGGCCGGGTCTCCTCCGGCTCGGAGGTGCTCACACGCGTCTGCTTCTTGCGGCGGATCGGCTTGCCGGCCATCGCGTCCTCCTTCAGAAAGCCTGTCCCAGGCTGAAGAACCACTGGAATGCGCGGTCGTCCCGCCGCTTGTTCAGGGGGAAGCCGAAGTCGATGCGGAGCAGGCCCACCGGCGAGTCGTAGCGCAGCCCCGCCCCGATCGAATGGCGCAGCTTGAAGGTCCACAGGTCCTTCGCGTCGGCGTAGACGTTGCCGCCGTCGTAGAACGCGGCCAGGCCGAGCCCGCTCGGGTGCCGGTAGCGGATCTCCTGGTTGAGGATGAGCATCGCCTCGCCGCCGCGCGAGACGCCCTGGATCGGCCCGGGCGGCCCCACGGAATCGGTGGCGAAGCCGCGCAGGCTGTTGGCGCCGCCGGCGCGGAAGCCCTCCGTCGACCGCCCGAAGAGCGCGGTCTGGAACGCGATCTGCTCGTCCAGCCCGGCCGCCCAGCCGATGCGGTACGCCTGGGCCCACGTCAGCCACTCGCCGACGGGGCGCGCCAGGAACGCCTGGCCGGTGCCCTTGAAGAACTGGAAGTCGGAGCCCAGCAGAGTGGGACCCACCTCCAGGCTGAGGCTCAGGAACATGCCCTCGCGCGCGTCGAGCGTGCTGTCGCGCGTCTCGCGCAGGGCCGAGGCCTGGATGCTGGAGAGCGTCTGCTCGAAGTGCCGGTGCACGCTCTCGATCGTCTTGAAGCGGTAACCCAGCAGGAAGTCCCACTTGAGCGGCGCCCGCAGGGAGTGCTGGATCTCGAAGCCCTGCCGCCGCTCCGTGTCCGGGATGGTGGCCGGCGTCAGCACGGGCCCCTCCTCGCTGAGCAGCAGGAAGTCCTCCTCCTCCCGGAACAGCGCCCCCGTGATCTCGGCCGACTTCCCCAGCGCCGGCAGGTGCAGCGAGCCGCGCGCCTCGCGCACGTCGGCACCGCCGCGGAACCGCGCTCCGATCGCCAGCGCCGTGCCCGCGATGTTGCCGACCTCGGCGTCCACCAGCCCCGAGAACCCCTCCTCCGGGTTGTGCCGGACGTCGTACTGCAGCGTGTACGGGCCCTGCTCCCGCACCTCCACGGTGATGGTCGCGCGCTCGTCGGAGGAGGCCGTGGCCGCGGCGCGCCGGAAGACGTCGAGGTCCAGCAGGCGCCGCTCCAGCAGCGTGAGCTTGCGCGGGTCGAGCGGGTCTCCCGCCTTGAACGGGAGGACGCGGCGGACGGTGGCCTCCCGGGTGCGCCGCAGCCCCTTGAACACCACGTCCCCCACGAACTGCTGCGGGCCCTCGACGATGCGCAGCACCAGGTCCAGGTCCGTCTCCTGCGGCTCCAGCCGCGGCTGGACGCGCACGCCCGCGAACCCGCGCTCGAGGTAGTACGCGCGGATGCGCTGCACCGCGTCCTCGACCGGCATCGGGTCGTAGGGGTGGCCGGTCTCGATGCGCGCGGCGTCGGCCAGCTCCGTCTCGTCCCGGGTGGCGCCTTCGAAGCGCACGTCCCCCAGCAGGGCCTGCGGACCTTCCTCGACCGCGACGTCGATCGTGACGGACGAGCGGTCCTCCGACTCGCTCACCCGCGGCAACTCCACGCGGGCCTGCAGGTAGTGGTGCTCGCGGTAGAGCGCGACGATCCGCTCGCGCGCCTCCCGCGGATCGCCCAGCAGGGCCGCCTCGCCGCCCGCGGCGGCCACCAGCTGCCCGGAGGACAGCGCCGCCGCTCCGGTGAAGCGCACCTCGCGCACGACGGCCGGATCGCCGAGCGCGACCTGGAACACGATGGTGCGCGCGGCCTGGTTTCCGCGGACCTCCGTCGTCACGCGCGCCTTCACGTACCCGCGCCGGTGCGCTTCCTCCAGCAGGCGGGCGCGGCCGTTCTCGATCGCTTCCTCCTCGAAGAAGGACCGCAGGATGTCGGCCGTGAGGTCCGGCGGAGTCGCCATCCCCTCCACCATCCACGCGTAGCGCGGCCCGGGCCGCGCCTCGATCACGCCGACCGTGCCTTCGAGGTCCGCGGACGCGAGGGCCTCCAGGTAGCCGGCGGAGTGCATCAGGTCCTGCACCGCCTCGGACTCGTCCTGGAGGCGCCAGAAGGTGGCGCGGCTGCCTTCCTCCACGCGCAGGCGCCGGCGCGCGGCGTCTTGCAGCTCCGCCGGAACGCCCGCGAGGCGCACCTCGGTCAGCTCGACCGAGTCGTCGGCGGCGCGGCGACGCCCTCCGCCGGGCCCCCTGCGGTCGCCCCCCCAGCGCCAGCGCTGGCCGACGCCGTAGTTGTACGTTCCGTCGTCCCCGTACTGGATCTTGGCGGAGACCTCGCGGCCGAGCCGGAAGCGGTACTGCCCCTCGAAGAAGCGGGCCTCGGGGTCGTTGAGCCCCACCGAGTAGATGAGCTTCAGCTGCGGCGTCAGCAGCTTGCCGAACGTGAAGCGCGCGCCGGGGTCGTCCTCGCGCGCCAGCAGCTGGGGCTGGATGTCCACCTGGTCCAGCCCCAGGTCGCGCAGGCTCCGGGACAGGCCGCGCGTGAGGCGTCCGGCCAGCAGCACCGCGGTGTGCTCGCCCGCCGCCCACGCCGCCCCGCTGCCCGAGTCGAGCACGCCCCGGCGGCCGGTCGCGATCAGGCTCGCGATCTCGCGCTCGGAGTACGAGGGGTCCGAGCGCAGGTCGAGCGTCGGACGCTCCAGCGGGCCGCTCGCGATGGCGGTCACGCGCACGTCCTCCTCTTCGATCTGGGAGATGACGGTCTCGGCCGTGATCGCGATCTCGGGATCGAGGGAGCCGTTGTACGTGAGGCTGCCGTTGCGGATCGTGAACTCGCGCGTCTGCAGGAACACCTTGCCGCCCTGGCGCACGTCCAGCCGGCCGAAGGGCGCGGGATAGCGGGCGTCCCCGCGAATGCGCAGGCGACCGCTCGCCTCCAGCTCCGCCAGGTTGTTGCGTACGATCATGGGCCGGTCCGTCACCGCGGTGAGGTCGAGGGCGACCGACTCCAGGAACGGCGAGCGGGTAGCGGGCGGCGGCGGCACGCTGGGGGCCCACAGCGTGTTCTCCAGGCGGATGTCCGTGTCGTAGAGCCCCCGCTCGGCGTGCACCTCACCGGCCAGCAGGAGCGATCCCAGGGGGCCCTTGAGGGTCAGGTCCGCGCGCAGCCGGCTCCGGAAGTCGCGCGGATAGCGCAGCGACACGTCGCGCGCCTGCAGCGTCAGGTCGAGCGGCGTGTCCTGCGCCAGCCCGGCCGAGCCCGAGGCGGTCAGCGTGCCGCCGCCCCACTCCGCCCGCACGTCCTCGAGGCGGAGCACGCGGCCCTCGAGGACGCCGCGCCCGTTGATGTCGGTGATGGCCTGCGGGATCTCGCGCAGGCGCAGCGAGCCGTCCGCCAGCGTGACGACGCCTGCCGCGCGCGGAGCGTCGAGCGAGCCGGACACGGCGACGTCGAGGTCGGCGCTGCCGGCCAGGGCTCCCTGTTCGACGAACGGGGAGAGAGCCCGCAGGTCCAGCCGGCCGCGGCTCGTCCCCTCGACCGCACGCGTCCTCAGGTTCGCGTGGCCCTGCGTGACCACCTCGCCGCCGTGCGAGCGCACGGTCCAGGGATCGAGGACGACGGCCGCCCCGTCCGCGTGAGCGCGCAGGGCCCCCAGCTCGACCGCGACGTTCTCGACGCGCAGCGTCGTGGCGGGAGCCTCGAGCGTCCCGCGCGCCTCGCGGGCGGCGGGGCGCGCCTCCAGCGTGAGCCGGGCCGCGAGCGTCCCGTCCACCGGCACGGACGCGTTGCGCAGCGACGCGAACAGGGCACCCGCGTCCACGTCCCGCACGTCGACCTGGGCGCGCACGAGGTCGGCCGACGGCGTGTGACCCGCCACGGGCGGCGCGAGCGCCGCCACCGGGGCCTCGCCGGAAACGGTCATCGTCCCACCGGCGACATCCGCCTGCAGGTCGGCGACCGCGATGCGGTCGCCGCGCAGCTCGATGCGCCCGGCCGGCAGCGAGAGGAACGGCGCCTCGCCGGGACCGCCCAGCAGCACGTCGGCCACGTCGATCTGCCCGGAGGCGCGCGGGGCCGCGCGCGTCCCCGTGAGCGCGACGTCCGCCGCGAACGAGCCGGCGACGCGGAAGCGGGGAGGGGCTCCCACGTTCGCCAGGTCGCCCTGCACTTCGAGCCGTCCCTCGACCGGGTCGTTCGGGCCCAGCCCGGCCGAACCGGACACGCGCACGCGAATCCCTTCGCCCTCCGCGTCCAGCCCGTCGATGCGCGCCCGCTGGTCGCGCCAGCCGACCGTGAACGGACGCAGGGCCGATGCGCCCAGGTCGCCGCTCAGCACCTCCGCGGACGCGACCCGTGCGTCGACCGTCGCCCGCATCGGGTCGCTCCAGGGCACGCGCACGTCCGCGGACGCGGTGACCGCGCCCTCCAGCGGGCGGCCGGCGGGCATCAGCGGCTGGAGCGGCGCGAGTGGCGTCTGGGCCAGCTCAAGGCGGGCGGTGGCCTCGCGCGCATCGAACGTCGCGTCTCCCGTGACGTTGAGCGACGGCACCGCCATGCGCGCGGTCCCGCGTCCGCGCGAGCCGGTCAGGTCCACCGCTGCCGAGCCGATCGCGACGCCATTCCACACGAGGCCCGCGCCGCGCACGGAGCCGCTGCCGCCCAGGGCGTCGAGCGGCCCGGACGCGCGCAGCTCCGCGTCCACGCGTCCGGTGGCACCGGGCGCGAACGGCGACACGTCGAGGCCCTGGGCGCGAGCCTCCAGGTCGCGGACGATGCTTCCGTCGGTCGCGATCCGCACGTCGCCCGTGCCGCCCAATCCGCGCGTCGCGAGCGTGGCGTCGACGCGTGTGCCGCTGCTCCGCAGCTGGCCGTCGACCGAGACCTCCTGCGGCCCCGTCGCCGTCTGGAGCGCGACCGTGCCCGTCACCGTGCCCCTGACGTCCGGCGGCAACGCGCCCTGCGCATCGCCCTGCGCGTTCAGGTGTGCCGTTCTCCAGCCGGCCGCGCCGGGCGCGAGCGGCTGCGACAGCGTCAGCTCCCCGCGCCACTCGAGCCCCACGCGCGGGCCCTCGACTTCGACACGGCCGCCGCCCTGCGCTCGCACCTGGTGCGTGAGGGTTCCTTCGCGGCCCGCGGCGCCCAGGTCGAAGGCGACCTGCAGCGGACCGTCGAGAGGACCTTCCGCGTTCACGCGGCCGGAGACGCGGCTGGCCGGGAGGCCCTCGGGCGCCACCGATGCGGGCAGGCGCCGCGTGTCGATGCCCTCGGCACGCGCGTGCGCGGTCACGCGACCGCCGACGAGGCTCGCGTCGCCGGTGACGGCCCCACCGAGGGTGCGCGCGGTCCAGCTCGCGCGCGAGCCCGCCGTCTCGTAGGCGAAGCGGGCGTCCACGTGGTCGACGCGCACGTCGCTCACGCGCAGGTCCTGGCCGGTCGCCGAGCCGGAGACGGCGGGCTCGGCCAGCGTGCCCAGGGCGGTTCCCTCCGCGTTCACGAGCCCCGCGATCGCCGGCGGCCGCGGTGCGAACCCGCCCAGCTCCTGGAGATCGAGGGCCGCGCTCCACGTGACGTCGAGCGCGCCCGGGTCGCCCGTCTCGATGCGGCCCGAGCCGCGTGCGCGCGATCGCGCGGTGCCGGCCTCGAGGGACTCGACGTCGACGTCGAACATGGGCGAGACCGCCCCGCGGAAGGACACGGGACCCAGCGGCACCTGGGGCTCTCGCGACCACACGCCACCGGCGGCGGTCGCCACCAACGTGCCCTCGCCGATGCTGCCGCTCGCGTCCACGTCGTCGAAGCGCAGGGGTCCGCCCAGCCGCTCGTCCTCGTAGGTGATCGTCGCGTCGGTCACGCGCAGCGACCCGATGCGCACGGCCGTTCGTTCGGACGCTCCGGACTCGGGCGGCGGCCGCAACGTGATGCGGGCACCGTCGACCTCGAGCGAGCGCAGGTCGATCGTGCCCCTGAGCAGCATCGCCATCGTCGCCCGCACGCGGGCGTGCGGAGCCTCGATGCGGTACGCCGGCCCCTCGAGCGTCAGCTCGCTGATCTCCGCCGAGAGGGACCCCGGGACCACGTGCAGCGCGCCGACGCGGCTGCGGGGACCGACGGCCTCGCGCATCCGCCGCTCGACCAGGAGCCGGACGCGCTCCTGCGGGAACCACCCGGCGGCCAGCAGGCCGAGCCCGAGGAGCAGGCAGAGTGCGGCCACGGCCAGGACCCGCCGGGGCCGCAGCCAGGACCGGCTGACACGTCCTCCGTTCTCGACCATGACTCACCCGGAGCGGTTCGCCCGACGTGCGCCATGCGAATCGTGCAACTCCGGTGCCACGATCTGATGGCACCGGAGTTGCACCAATGACGTCGGACAAAGGCAGGGAGGACCCGATGGCACGCACCCGGACGACCCGAGCCTCCACGAAATCAGCACGATCCCGCACCTCGAAGCAGCCGCGCGGCCGCGTCCGTTACGCGGTCGTCGGACAGGGTTACATCTCGCAGATCGCTGTCCTCCCGGCCTTTGCCAACGCGCGCCGCAACAGCGAGCTGACGGCGCTCGTCTCGGACGATCCCCACAAGCTGGAGCTGCTGGGCCGCCGCTATCGGGTCAAGCACCTCTACCGGTACGAGGACTTCGACGCCTGTCTCGCCAGCGGCGAAGTCGACGCGGTCTTCATCGCGCTGCCCAACCACCTGCACCACGCCTACACGCTGCGGGCGGCGCGCGCGGGCAAACACGTCCTGTGCGAGAAGCCCCTGGCGGTCACCGAGGACGAGTGCCGCGAGATGATCGACGAGGCGGAGCGCTACGGGGTGCAGCTCATGGTCGCCTACCGGCTCCACTTCGAGCGGGCCAACCTCAAGGCGGTGCAGATCGCGCGCGCGGGCCGGCTGGGCGGCCTGCGCACGTTCAACTCGCTGTTCTGCATGCAGGTCGAGGACGGCAACATCCGCCTGCAGGCGGCCGCCGGCGGCGGCACCCTGTACGACATCGGCATCTACTGCATCAACGCGGCACGCCACCTCTTCGGAGCGGAGCCGGTCGAGGTGGTGGGCTTCGCGGGCAACAACGGAGAGGAGCGCTTCCGCGAGGTGGACGAGATGACCAGCGCGATCCTGCGCTTCCCCGGCGACCGGCTGGCCAGCTTCACCTGCAGCTTCGGAGCGGCGGACGCGTCGGCGTTCGACCTCGTCGGCACCAAGGGCTCCCTCCGCCTGGAGAGCCCGTACAGCTTCGCCGAGGACATCACGCAGCGGCTCAAGATCGGCGAGCGCACGACGGAGCAGGTGTTCCCCGCGCGCGACCAGTTCGCGCCCGAGCTGCTGTACTTCTCGGATTGCATCCGGGAGCGCCGCAAGCCGGAGCCTTCCGGCGAGGAGGGCTGGGCGGACGTCCGGGTGATCCGCGCGCTGCTCGCCTCCATCGAGCTGCGGCGCCCGGTCGCCCTCGAGCCGCTCGACCGGCGGCGGCAGCCGACCCTCGAGCAGGAGATCCACCGGCCGCCGATCGAGGAGCCCGAGCTGGTGGGCGCGCGCAAGCCCTCTCCCGGCGACTGAGCCCCGCTCAGGCGGGAACGGGCCTGGGGTCGGGCTTGGGGTCGTCCACCGCGGCGAGAGGGGCCACGGCCGGGCCGTGCACCACGTTGCCGTCCACATCGAATCGCGATCCGTGGCAGGGGCAGTCCCAGGTGCGCTCCGCCCCGTTCCAGGCCACCACGCAGCCCAGGTGCGTGCAGTGCGCCGAGCGCTCGTGCAGCTCGCCGGACGGGTCCCGGTAGACGGCGACCTTGCGCAGCCCGCGCCGCACGATGGCTCCCTGCCCCCGCGCGATCTGCTCCTCGTCCTCCACGTCGCCGCCACTGGCCAGCTCGGCGTAGTGCCCCGCCGTCTTGACGTTCTCGCGCAGGAAGGACGGCGCCGCACGCAAGCTGATGCGCCCTGGCTCGTACACCGAGGCCCAGTCGTTGGGCCGGCCCAGGACGAGGTCGGCCAGGAGCACGCCGGCCAGCGTCCCGTGGGTGATCCCGTTCCCGCTGAACCCGGTGGCGACGTACACGTGCCCGTCGCCCGGGTTGCGGCCGATGAACGCCAGGCCGTCGACGGGCTCCTGCACCTGCCCCGACCAGCGATGCGTCACGCGGCCGAGCCCGCCGATCCGATCCCGCGCCCACGCCTCGAGGCGCTCGTAGCGCGCGTCCGCATCCTCGGCCTCGCCGGTGCGGTGATCCTCGCCGCCGACCATCAGCACCTCGCCGCCCGGGTCGGGGCCCACACGCGCGCGCCGCACGTAGTGGTACGGCTCGAGCGTGTCCCAGAACAGCCCGCGCGGGAAGCCGGCGGGCGGGGGGAAGGCGATCGCGTACGTGCGCGAGGAGGCCTGCTTGGTGTGGATCGCGAAGCGGTTGTTGATGGGCGTGTCCGTCGCGATCACGAGCGAGCGGGCGCGGACGCGCAGTCCCTCGCTGGTGCGCACGGTGGCGGGCTCGCCGTCCTCGAACTCGGTCGCCTCGGCCCGGAAGATCCGCCCGCGCCCGCCGCGGACCTGGGCCGCGAGCGCCTCCAGCAAGCGCAGCGCGTGCACCTGGGCCTGGCGCGGGAAGCGCAGGCAGCGCCCGGTCGCGAAGGGCAGCGGCGGCGCGGCCAGCTCCTCCACGTCGAGTCCGGCCCTGCGCGCGGCCTCCGCCTCCTCGTGCAGCGCGTCCGCGTCTCCGCCCTCGGGATCGAAGAGATATCCGTCCACCCACTCGAACCAGCACTCCTCGGGAGCGCGCGCCGTCTGGGCGGCGATCATCTCGATCGCCGCTGCGTGGCTGGCCGCCGCCCGGCGCGCCCCCTCCGGACCGTGGAAGCGCTCCAGCCGACGGAAGCGCGCGTCGAGGGCGCACGTCAGGTGCGCGGTCGTGCGTCCGGTCTCCCCAGCACCGATGCCCACGCGGTCGAGGACCACGACCGAGAGCCCCTCAGCTGCGATGCGAGCGGCCGTCGCGAGACCGGCGATGCCGGCTCCGACCACGCACACCTCGGTCGTCAGGTCCTCGTGGAGCGCGGGCACGCCCGGCAGAGCCGTGCCCGCCGCCCAGGGAGAGCTGGAGAACCCGGCCACCGGCTACCTGTCCACCTGCTGGCCGTGGATCTCGCCACGCCAGCCGCCGGTGGCCCGGCCGCGCTCCTCGATGAAGTCGCGGAACCGCTCGAGGTCGCCCTGCACCCGCCGGCCGACGAAGCCGAGCGCGTCGCCGACGTGTTCGGTCAGCCCCTCGGGGTCGTACTGGGCGCGCATGGTGATCTCGGTGCGGCCGTCCTCCACCGGGCGGAAGAGCACGGCGCCGCCGTGCGCGGGACCGGTGACGCTCTTCCAGGCGATGCGGCGGTCGGGGGTCTGGTCGGTGATCTCGGCGTGCCACTCGCGCTCCGCGCCGCCGATGCTGGCCCGCCAGTAGAGGCGCTTGTCGTCGATCTGCCTCACCTCCACGACGCCCTCCATGAAGCGCGGGAACTCCTCGAACTGCGTCCACTGGTTGTAGACCTCGCGCAGGGGCGCGTCCACGACGACCGACTTCTCCATCTCGGACATGGGGTTTCCCTCCAGAAGGCGATTCCGGCAACGAAGCGTCGCCGACCAGACGGAGTGCAGGATCGGTGCCGCCGCCCGCGGCACGTCTCTTGCTCGACGGTGAGCACGCGCGACGCACCGCGGGCGCGCGTGACTGTCAGGGAGGACGCGATGCCGAACAGGGAAGAGCAGACACCGGGCCACAACCGCAATCCGCAGCCCCACGGTGACGACTTCGGTCAGCCCGACGACGAGCGCCAGCGCCAGCCGGGGAGCGATCGGGACGCCGAGGAAGAGGACGAGGAGCTCTGACGAGGACCGGGAACGGCGGCGCTCGTGCTGCCGTTCCCCGTTCCCCGGGGTGCACGGGTTGTAGGGATGTGAAGCAGGCCTTACATCCCGAGGAGGAGCGATGAGCAGGAGCAAGCGCAAGGACAAGGCGGAAGTCGCCAACGAAGACCCGCTGACGGGCGCGCCAGGGGCGCACCCCGTGGGCGTGGCGCTGGGCGCGACGGGCGGGGCGGCCGCCGGCGCGGCGGTGGGCGCGGTCGGAGGGCCGCTGGGAGCCGCGGTGGGAGCCGCCGTCGGCGGGCTCGCCGGCGGCCTGGCCGGCAAGGGAGCGGCCGAGACCGTGAACCCGACCGCCGAGGACGCGTACTGGAGCGAGCACTACCAGGACCGTCCCTACGTGCAGGACAGCCTCGGGTACGAGTACTACCAGCCGGCCTACCGTTTCGGCTGGGAGTCGTACTCCCAGTACGGCGAGCGGAGCTTCGACGAGCTCGACGACAGCCTCGCGCGCGAGTGGGACCAGCGGCGCGGCGCGTCCTTGCAGACGTGGCGCGAGGCCCGTGAGGCCGCCCGCGATGCCTGGAACCGCGTCTCGCAGCCGCCGGAGGACGTCTCCGACGTTCCGGTCTACGCGGGCCGGAGGCACTCGTGAAGGCGCACGATCGCCGGAGGGTCCGCCGGACGCGCGACGAGGATCCCCTCGAGTCCCCGTTCGAGGAGGAAGCGTCGGAGGTCGAGCGGTGCTGGGGGTACGAGATGCCGGTCCGGCATCGCGTGATCCGGCCACGGAGCCCGTTGCCATGACCTCGCGGCAGGTACCGGTGCGCGGCGAGGATCCGCAGAAGCCGGGCGAGCCCACCCGGCGCCGTCATCCGCCGGGGCCCGAGCCGCCCGCCGCTCCAGCGGCCGGCCGGGACGAGCCTCCTGACGACGACGGCCGCCGGCCGGGAGGTGGCGGGCGCTAGCTGGCCTTCCGCTCCCGCCGTGCCCGGTCGGAGCGGGCGGAGGGTCGTCCCTTCTGCGACTCCAGGCTGGCCTTGAGGGCGGCCATGAGGTCAACCACCTCCGCCTTCGGGCGCGCCTCCTCCGGCGCCTCGATGGCGAGGCCGCGTGACTTGCGCGCGATCAGCTTGCGGACGCGCTTGCGCACCTCGTCCTCGTAGAGCGAGGGGTCGAAGCGGTCGCGGGCGACGCTGTCGATCAACCGCTTGGCCAGCTCGACCTCGGCGGGACGGGCCGCCGCACGGGGCGCGGCCACGGGCGCGCGGACCTCGTCCTGGTGGAAGAGCTGGTGCATGACGAGCCTGCCCTCCGACGCGCGCAGCGCGACCAGGTAGTCCTTGCCGCGCGCCGCGTAGCGCGCGATCGCGAGCAGCTTCTGGTCGGCCATCGCGTCCGCCAGCAGCGCGTAGGCCTTGGCGCCCCCGGCATCGGGCCCGAGGTAGTAGTGGCGCTCGATGTAGACGGGCGACAGCGAGTCCTCGGGCACGAACTCCGCGATCTCGATCCCGCGGCTGGCCTGCGCGTCGAGCGCGCGCAGCTCGTCGTCGGTCAGGACCACGTAGCGTCCCTTCGACACCTCGAAGCCCTTGACCATCTCGGAGCGCGGCACGACCGTGCCCTCCTTGACGCAGACGTACTGCTGCTTGAGCCGCGAGCGGTCCTTCTCGTGCAGCATGTGGAAGGACAGCCCTCCCGACACCGACGCGGTCGGGTAGAGGCGCACCGGGACGGTCACCAGACCGAAGGTGATGGTGGCGGTGGCCAGGGCGCGCGGCCCGCGGTCCGCTTCGTCGTCGTTGCGTGGGGCGGTCCTGCGGGTGGCCTTCCGTTTGGCGCTCATGCGGGCTCCGGTGTCGGCGCCCCTGGCTCGCGGCGCGCCCCTGGCTCACGGCGCGAGCCGTGCCGATGGGCGTAGGCCTGCGTGACCTCGGCGCCGAAGAAGAAGATCTGCGCGGCGTAGTAGACCCACACGATCAGCACCACCACCGAGCCCGCGGCCCCGTAGACGGAGGCGACGCTGCTGCGCCCGAGGTAGAGGCCGATGAGCATCTTGCCGACCGTGAAGAGCCCCGACGTGACGACCGCTCCCCACCAGACGTCGCCCCACTCCACGTCGGTGTCGGGCAGGTACTTGAAGAGCAAGGCGAAGAGCGCAGTGATCACGACGAAGGAGGAAGCGGCGTTCGCGACGTGGACGAGCGCGGGAGGGATGCCGACCCACTCGAAGAAGCCGTCGGCGGCCGAGATCGCGGCGGAGAGCAGCAGGGAGACGACCAGCAGGAAGCCGACCGCGAGCACCATCGCGAACGCCCACAGCCGGCCCCGCAACAGGGCCATGAGGCCGCCGCCCTCGTCCTTCACGTCCCACACGACGTTGAGCGCGCTCTTGAGCTCGGTGAACGCGCCCGTCGCGCCCAGCAGCAGCGTCAAGAGGCCGACGATCGTCGCGACCAGGCCCGCCGCGGGCTGCCGCGAGTTCTGGATCATGTCCTGGACTGCCCGCGCCCCGGCCTCGCCGACCAGCCCCTGCAGCTCCGCGACGATCTGGCCCTGCGCGGCCTCGCGCCCGAAGAAGAACCCGGCCACCGCGATGGCGACGACGAGCAGGGGCGCCAGGGAGAACAGGGTGTAGTACGAGAGGGCCGCCCCCAAGCGCCCCGCGTTGTCCCTGCGCCAGTCGGCGAAGGCCTGACGGACGATGGTGAAGGCGGCCCTCATCGGCTGCCGGGCGTCACTCCCCGGTCAGGCGAGCGCGGTCCGGCGCCGCCGCGCACCCATGAGCGTGACCAGCAGCATGCCGGCCAGGAAGCCGCCGATGTGAGCCATGTACGCGACGCCGCCCGTCTCCTCGGTCTGCGCGATGGTGCCGAAGCCGCTCACGAACTGGATGAGGATCCACAGCCCCAGCATCACGACCGCCGGAACCGCGGTGACGCCGGCGGAGGTCATCACGCGCACGCGGTTCTGCGGGAAGAGCAGCAGGTAGCCGCCGAGGATCCCGCTGATGGCCCCGGAGGCGCCCACGGTGGGCACGCCCGAGCGCGTGTTGAACGCGATGTGCGCGAAGGCGGCGACGACGCCGCAGAGCAGGTAGAAGAAGAGGAACCGGCCGCGCCCCAGGCGGCGCTCCACGTTGTCGCCGAAGATCCAGAGGTAGAGCATGTTCCCGCCCAGGTGGGCGAACCCGCCGTGCAGGAACATCGAGGTGACCAGGGTGCTCCAGAACGGCAGCGGGATGTACGGCGCCAGGTCGCGGCCGGCGCTGTACTCACGAGGCACGACGCCCCATGCCTGGATGAACGACTGCAGCGCCTCGCCGGTGGGCTGCCCCAGCTCGAGGAAGAAGGCCACCGCGTTCAGGGCGATGAGCGCCCAGGTCACGACGGGGGCGCCGCCGGGCTCGCGATCGTCGCCGATCGGCAGCATCGCTACTCGCTCCCCTGGGACCGGTCTTCCTTGCGCTTCTCGGCCGGAGTCCCGGGCAGGATGCCGGGGCCGCGATCGGGCACCGTGGGCGTCCCGGGCAGCACGCCGGGCTCGGGGTTCTGCTCCCGGCGCCGCTCGTCGGTCTGCTTCTTCTTCACCTGACCCTCCTTCAGCGCGAGCGCAGCAGGCTCATGAGGCCCGCGCCGGCCAGCAGCCCTACCAGGCACGCCATCGCCGCGCCCGCGATCCGGCCGGCCTCCTCGGCCGACTCCTGCCGCTCGACCAGGGCTGCGGACGCGCCGCCTTCGTCCTCCATCGAGTGCGCCCGGTCGGCGTCCAGCTTCGACAGCCCGCCTCCGTCACGCTCCGACATGTGCGATCTCCCGCTCCAGCGCCTCGCAGCGCGCCCAGCGCGCCGCCACCGCCGGCCAGTGGATGTGCTTGAGCAAACCGTCGAGGTAGGCCGTCTTCTTCGTCTGGTAGTCCGCGAAGTAGGCGTGCTCCCAGCAGTCGATGGCGATCAGGATGGTCTGGTTGGGCAGCAGGCCGACATGGTGCTCGGACTGCACGAGATGGCTGCGCACGCCGCCGAAGTTGCCGTCGTGCGCGACCAGCACCCAGCCGTGCGCCGAGGCGGCCATCGCCTTGACGTCGGCGATCGCGTCCTCCCAGGAGCCACAGGACTGCGCGAACGCCGCGCGGAAGGGCGCGGGGGGCTCGCCGCCGGCGGCGCCGAGGTTCTCGAAGTAAAGCTCGTGGAGGACGGTGCCGTTGTACGCGACCGGCTCGCGCCGGCGCAGCTCGGAGTACTCGCCGTACGAGTAGTTCGCCGACTCGCGGTCGGCCTGGGCGAGGCCCTCTTCGATCTCGTTCAGCTTCTTGACGTAGCCCTCGTACAGCTCGAAGTGCGCCTCGAGCTGCGTCTCGCTGAGGAAGCCCCGGCACTCGCCGACGAGCCGCCGATAGTCCTTCGGTTCGTGTGCCATCCCCTACTCCTCCCCGAACAGGCGCACCTCGCGTCGGCGCGCCACGTCGACGCGCGCCTCCAGGACGATGCGCCTGGGATCGCGCGCGAAGAGCTCGCGCTCCGAAGGAGCCGGCTCGGTCCAGATCAGTTCTTCCCCGTCGGGCAGTTCTCGCACCCGCGTCACCCACATGGTTCCTTCTCCCTGTCTTCGGAGACTCACGTCCAACGGCCCAGGGGCACGCGGAGTGAGACCTTCCTTGGTCAGAGCAAGAGCCGGGCCATGGGTGCGCCGTGGAAACTCGCGTGGATCCGCGTGTTTCCAAGCCATGCCGGGGCGGACGCTTTGTAGATTCTGCCGGCGCGATCTCTTTGGAGACGACGCGTCGCCCGCCCCCAGCCCCTTCTGCAGTGGCACGGGGGTTGCTCCCTCCCCACCGTACCGCGTCGCGCGTCACTGATCTCTTGCGGTCGTTCTCGGCGCGGCGCTGTGGATCGAATTATTGGAGGAACTCAGATGAGCAATCGGTTCACGCAGGCTCTGGCGATCGGCGCGCTGGCACTCTTCGTGTCGGCCGCCCCCGCACTGGCCGCGAACGACACCTGGATCGGCACGAAGGCCAAGATCGCGCTCCTGACCGCGGACGACGTGTCCGGCACCGCGATCGACGTCGACGTCAAGGAAGGGATGATCACGCTGTCCGGCAAGGTGCACACCGCCGCCGAGAAGGCCAAGGCGGAGCAGGTCGCGCGCGGCATCGAAGGCGCGACGGGTGTGAAGAACAACCTGCAGGTCGTCCCCAAGTCGCAGGAGAAGATGGTCGAGGAGTCCGACGACATGATCCAGGACAAGGTCCAGGCCGCGCTCAAGACGCAGGGCCTCGCCAGCGACGTCAGCGTCGACTCCGTGAACAAGGGGGTCGCGACGCTCAAGGGCAAGACCGACAGCCTCGGCCGGCAGCTGGCCGCGATCGAGACGACCGCCAAGGTGCCCGGCGTGCGGCGGGTGGCCAGCCAGATCGAGACGACCGAGAAGTAGTGCCATTCAAGAGCGGAAGAGAAGGAGCCATGAACGAAGACACGCTGAAGGGCCAGTGGAGCCAGCTGAAGGGCAACCTGCGCAAGCAGTGGGGCCGCCTCACGGACGACGACATCGACCAGATCAAGGGCGACCGCGACATCCTGCTGGGGAAGCTCCAGGAGTACTACGGCAAGAACCGCGAGCAGAACGAGCGGGACCTCGAGAACTGGCTGGACGGGTACAAGACCGCATCCCGCACCTGATCAACTGACGTCCCGGCCCTCGTCCGCAGCGACGAGGGCCGGACCGGAGCCCGCCGCCATGAAGAACCCCTCCGCCGACCTCGTCTGCCTCTCCCACCTCCGTTGGAACTTCGTCTACCAGCGCCCGCAGCACCTGATGACCCGGCACGCGCGCCACCGCCGCGTGTTCTTCCTGGAGGAGCCCGTATTCAACGGCGTCTCGCGGCCGCGCCTCGACATCCAGGTGGGCGACGACCGGGTGCGCGTCGCCGTCCCGCACCTCCCGCGCGACATGGACGCGGTCGACGTCCTGGCGGCACAGCGCGCGCTCCTGGACGAGCTGCTGGAGAGGGAGGACGTCCGCGGCCCGATCCTCTGGTACTACACGCCGCTCGCGCTCCCTTTCACCGAGCACCTGGAACCCGGTCTCGTGGTGTACGACTGCATGGACGAGCTGTCGGCGTTCCGCGGCGCCTCCCCCCGTCTCCTCCACGAGGAGGAGCGGCTCCTCCAGCGCGCGGACGTCGTGTTCACCGGGGGCTGGAGCCTGTACGAGGCCAAGCGCCACCGTCATCACAACGTCCAGGGCCTGCCCAGCAGCGTGGACGTGGCCCATTTCCGCCGCGCACGGACGCCGCTGGCCGATCCGCCCGACCAGGCGGCGCTCGCGCGCCCCCGGCTGGGCTTCTTCGGCGTGATCGACGAGCGCATGGACCAGGAGCTGCTCGCCGCCGTCGCCGACCGGCGGCCGGACTGGCAGATCGTCCTGCTGGGCCCGGTGGTCAAGGTCGACCCCGCGGAGCTTCCGCGGCGGCCGAACCTGCACTACCTGGGCTCGAAGGCCTACGACCAGCTCCCGGCCTACCTCGCGCACTGGGACGTCGCCCTGATGCCGTTCGCGCGCAACCACGCGACCCGCTTCATCAGCCCCACCAAGACGCCGGAGTACCTCGCGGCGGGACGTCCCGTCGTGTCGACGTCCATCCGCGACGTGGTGCGGCCCTACGGCGAGCGCGGGCTGGTGCGCATCGCCGATCGGCCGGACGCGTTCGTGGCGGCCGTGGAGGAGGCGATGGAGCGCGACGCGACGAGCGCGTCCTGGCTCGAGCGCGTGGACGCGTTCCTCGCGGACACCTCGTGGGACCGGACCTGGGCCCAGACCGACGCGGCGCTCAACGAGCTGCTGCGCCGCGGGAGCCGGCAGAGCGGCCCCCATTGAACGGCGCGCCCGTCCACCCACGGCCGCAGCTCACGCGGCCGGTGTGGTGGTCGCTCGACGGACGATGGGACTTCGCGCTCGACCCGGACGGCGCGTGGACCGGGCCCGATCGCGTCAGCTGGGACCGCACCATCCTGGTGCCGTTCGCCCCGGAGACGCGCGCGTCCGGCGTGGGGATCGAGGGGTTCTTCACGGCGTGCTGGTACCGGCGCACGCTGCCTCCGCCGCCGCTGGGGCCCGACCAGCGCCTGCTCCTCCATTTCGGGGCCGTCGACTACCGGGCCCAGGTCTGGTTCAACGGCGTCCCCGTCGCCTCGCACGAGGGCGGCTACACGCCGTTCACCGCGGACGTCACCGACGCGCTGCGCGAAGGCGAGCAGGTCGTGGTCGTGCGGGCGGAAGACGACCCGCTCGACCTGGCCAAGCCCCGCGGGAAGCAGGACTGGCAGCCGGAGGCCCACTCCATCTGGTACCCGCGCACGTCCGGCATCTGGCAGACCGTGTGGATGGAGCCGGTGCCCCGCTGGCGCCTGGCGGCCGTGCGCTGGACCCCCAGCCTGGAGTACTGGGGCATCGGCATGCACGCGACAGTGGCCGGTCCGTCGCGTGAGGGCATGCGGCTGCGTGTCCGGCTTTCCGTGGACGGAGATGTGCTGTCCGACGACACCTACAGCGTGACCGGCGGCGAGGTGAACCGCCGCATCGCGCCCTCCGACCCCGGCGTGGACGACTACCGCAACGACCTGCTGTGGAGCCCGTCGAACCCGACGCTCATCGACGCGTCCCTCGAGCTGATGGGCCCGGGCGGCGAAGTCCTCGACCAGGTGGGCAGCTACACGGCGCTGCGCGCCGTCGGCGTGCAGGGAGACCGCTTCTTGCTGAACGGGCGCGTGCAGTCGCTTCGCTTCGTGCTGGACCAGGGTTACTGGCCCGACACCGGCATGACTCCCCCCGACGGCGACGCGCTGCGGCGCGACGTGGAGCTGGCCAAGGCGATGGGCTTCAACGGCGTGCGCAAGCACCAGAAGATCGAGGACCCTCGCTACCTCTACTGGGCCGACCGCCTGGGCCTGATGGTGTGGGAGGAGATGCCCAGCGCCTACCGCTTCACGCCAGACTCGGTCGAGCGGCTGTCGCGCCAGTGGACGGAAGCGCTGCGCCGTGACCGCAGCCACCCGTGCATCGTCGCCTGGGTCCCGTTCAACGAGTCCTGGGGCGTGCCCGACCTGCCCGCGATCGCGGCCCAGCGTCACTACGTGCAGGCGCTGTATCACCTCACGCACACCCTCGACCCCGACCGCCCCGTCGTCGGCAACGATGGCTGGGAGAGCACCGCCACCGACGTCATCGGCATCCACGATTACGACGACGACCTGGACCGCCTCGCGCGACGCTACGAGCGCCCGGACGTGCTGCCGCAGCTGTTCCGTCACGGCCGCCCGGGCGGGCGCCTGCTCACGATCGAGGGCCATCCGCATGCCGGACAGCCGATAATGCTCACCGAGTTCGGGGGCATCGCGGTGGGAGAGGCGTGCGGGGAGGACTGGGGCTACTCGCGGTGCTTGAGCGCGGACGAATTCGGGGAGCGCTACCGCGAGCTGCTGGCCATCGTCCGCGGCTCCGAGCTGCTGGCGGGGTTCTGCTACACGCAGTTCGCGGACACGTACCAGGAGGCCAACGGTCTGCTCTACGCGGACCGGCGACCCAAGCTCCCTCTGGAGGAGATCGCCCGCGCCACCCGCGGCGAGCGCTAGCCCGATGAGTGCGCGCGTGCTGATCCCGCCGAGCGGCGCCCCGCCGTCCCCGGCCGGGCCCACGGTGGATGCGGCGGCCCTCCGCCGCGCCTTCCGCGACCGCTACGGACGCGAGCCGCGCCTGTTCCAGGCGCCCGGCCGGGTCAACCTGATCGGCGAGCACACCGACTACCACGACGGCTTCGTGCTGCCGCTCGCCATGGACCGCGGGACGGTCGTGGCCGCGGCGCCGCGCGAGGACCGCCGGGTGCGGGTCCTCTCCCTGGACGCGGGGGAAGAGCGGGACCTCGACCTCGGCCAGCCGGCAGTCGCGCGGCGCGGCGAATGGCTCGACTACGTCGAAGGCGTCGCGCGCGAGCTGGAGGTCGGCGTCGGCCGCCTGCGCGGAGCGGACCTGATGGTGCACGGCGACGTGCCGGTCGGTGCGGGCCTGTCGTCGTCGGCGTCGCTCGAGGTCGCCCTGGGCACCGCTCTGCTGTCGCTCTCGGGCCGGCGCGTGGGCCGGAGGCGGCTGGCCCGCCTGTGCCAGGCCGCCGAGCATCGATACGTGGGAACCCGCTGCGGGATCATGGACCAGCTCACGGCCGCGGCCGGACGCGCGGGCCACGCGCTGCTGATCGACTGCCGCTCGCTGCGCACCACGCCCATCCCCCTGCCCGCGGACCGCGCGGCGGTCCTGGTCGTCCACAGCGGGGTCCGGCACCGCCTGGCGAGCAGCGGGTACAACGATCGGCGCGCCGAGAGCGAGTCGGCGCTGCGCGCGATCGCGCCCGAGCGGCCGGCGCTGCGCGACGTGCGCCCCGCGGAGGTGGAGCGGGAAGGCCTCGATCCCCTCCTGCAGCGACGGGCGCGCCACGTCGTCCTCGAGATCGACCGGACGCGACGCGCCGCGCGGGCGCTGCGGCGCTTCGACCTCGACGCGTTCGGCGCGCTGATGGTCGAGTCACACCGCTCGCTGCGCGACGACTACGAGGTGAGCACGCCGGAGCTCGACGCGCTGGTCGAGGCGGCGCTGGGCCAGCCGGGCGTCTACGGATCGCGCATGACCGGCGGCGGCTTCGGCGGCTGCACGGTCACGATGGCGCGTCCGTCCGCGGCCCAGGCCGTGGGCGCGGCCGTGGAAGCCGCCTTCGAGGCGCGGTTCGGCCGCAGGCCGATGTGGTTCGTCACCGGCGCCGCCGACGGCGCGCGCGAGCTGGTCGGCCAGACCGGCTGACGGCCCCGCCGCGCGAGGCCGGGGCGCCGACGCGGCTCAGGTGGTGAGCGGGCTGGCGTCAGCGGTCGCGGCCGGCAGGAGGAGCGGCAGGGTGCCCCGTCGGGCGGCACCCTCCCGTGCCCGTCGATCCAGTCCCGCGAGGCGCGTGTAGAGCGTGAGCGCCTGCCCCACCACCTGGTCCATGTTGTAGTAGCGATACGTCGCCAGACGACCGACGAAGTGCACGCGCGGCGTGGCCTCGGCCAGCGCCTGGTAGCGTTGGTACAGCAGCGCGTTCTCCGGCCGCGGGATCGGGTAGTAGGGGTCCCCTTCGGCGCGCGGGTACTCGTAGACCACGCTCGTGTGGTGGTGCCTCTGCCCGGTCAGGTGCTTGAACTCGGTGACGCGGGTGTAGTCGTGCTCGTTGGGATGGTTCACGACCGCGACCGTCTGGTGCCACTCCTTCGCGACCGTCTCGTGACGGAACTCCAGCGACCGGTAGGGCAGCTTGCCGAAGCGGAACTCGAAGAACTCGTCGACGGGGCCTGTATAGACCATCTGGCGCCAGCGTACCTGGCGCTGCACGTCCCGGTAGTCCGTCTGCAGCAGCACGTGGATGCTGGGATGGTCGAGCATGCGCTCGAACATCCGCGTGAAGCCGTGCCGCGGCATCGCCTGGTGCTTGTCGGTGAAGTAGCGGTCGTCACGGTTGGTGCGCGTCGGGATGCGCCCCAGCACGGACGGGTCGAGCTGGGAGGGATCGAGCCCCCACTGCTTCCGCGTGTAGTTGCGCACGAACTTCTCGTAGAGGTCCCGGCCCACCTTGCCCACCACGACGTCTTCCGAGTTGCGGACCTGTGGGCGGGGCTCGGCCACCTGGCGGAAGTAGGCCTCCAGGCCGTCACTGGTGAGCTCCAGGCCGTAGAGGCGATTGACGGTGTCGAGGTTGATCGGGATGGGAAGCAGCTGGCGGTCCACGCTGGCCAGCACGCGGTGCTCGTAGGGGCGCCACGTCGTGAAGCGCGAGAGGTACGCGAAGACCTCGTCCGAGTTGGTGTGGAAGATGTGCGGGCCGTACCGGTGCACGAGGATGCCCGCGTCGTCGTAGTGATCGTACGCGTTGCCCCCGACGTGCGGGCGTCGGTCCACCAGCAGCACCTTGCAGTTCGAGCCGCGCGCCAACCGTTCGGCCATCACTGAGCCGGCGAACCCCGCTCCCACGATCAGGTAGTCGTACACGTCACCTCCACGTTTGCGGGGTTGCCGACACGACGGTTGCCGACACGACGGGCCGGTGCCAGAAGCATGCCAGGCTAGGGGGGCGACGTCGCAAGGCGCTCGTGCGCCCAACGCTGCAGGGACGCGTCCAGGGGAGGCAGCAGCCTTCCCCGCTCGCTTCCGAGCGCGCTGTAGGGCGGCCGCCGCGCGGCGAGACGGAGCTCCGCCGTCGTGCAGGCGTGGACGCGGTCGGGATCGAAGCCCGCGAGGGCGGCGGCGTCGCGCGCGAAGTCCGCCCAGCTCACGGCGGACGGGTTGGCGAGATGCCAGAGTCCCTCCTCGCCGTCCACCAGGAGGTCGAGGGAGGCCTCGACCAGGTCCGGCACGTACGTGGGGGAAACGATCAGGTCCGACGCCGCCTTGAAGCGCGCGCCGCGCCGGAGCGCACGCACCATCAGGGAGAGGAAGTTGTGCTCGTCCGCCGGCCCGAAGAACGCGCTCGTCCGGACGATGAGGGCGCTGGGCAGGCGCGCGGTGACGGCGGTCTCGGCGCGCGCCTTGCTCGCGCCGTAGACGCCGAGCGGACCCACCTGCGCGCTCTCGGTATACGGCCGCCTCCGCTCGCCGTCGAAGACGAGGTCGGAGGAGAAGGTGAGCAGGCGGACCCCGCGCTCGCGGCACGCGGACGCCAGCACCGCGGGCCCGACCAGGTTCTCTCGATAGCAGCGCTGCGGGTCCGTCTCGGCCTCGTCCACGCGCACGTACCCCGCGCCGTTCACCAGCGCCCACGGGTCGTATCGCGCGATGGCGGCGGTCACGCTGGCGGCGTCGGCGACGTCGAGCTCGCTGCGGCCGAGCAGGTGGTGGGCGATGCCGCGCGCGGCGCACGCGCGAGCGAAGGCCCGCGCGAGCGTCCCCCCCGCTCCGGTGATGAGCACCGGCCGCGCGGGCGCGTCCAGGCGGCCCGTGCCCGCCGCCCGCGCGCCGACCGGGGGGTAGAGCAGGCGCGCGTCGTCGCGCCGCCACCAGCCGGGCGACGTCAGCAGCGGGTGCGCGTGTGCGCCGCGTGACGCCAGGTCGCGCACCATGCGGGCGAGCGCCGTCGGGCGCGGTCGGCCGCCGCGCAGGTCGAACACGCCGGGCTCGTAGTGGCCCGCGCGGCGCGTCACCTGGACGTTCCAGTCCCACGAGCCGAGCAGCGACCAGGCCGTCACCGCACGCACGTCGATGCCCTCCTCGCGCGCGGCGGCGGCGGCATCCCACGCCTCCTGCAGCCACCGCAGCTGGTCCTCGCGCGTCGCCCCCGCCTGCACCTCGGTGATGGCGAGCGGGCGGCCGTAGCGTCGGTGCAGCTGGCGCAGGATGGCCCGGTGGCCCAGGATGCCCGCTCGCCAGGCCCGCACCGCCTCGACGTCGGCGTATCCCCGGCGGCCGTTCCCGCCGTGTGTCGCGGCCGGGTAACGGTGTGTGCGCTCGTCGAGCAGGCGATCGCTCGTCAGGTAGTAGTTGACGCCGATCACGTCCGGCGGCGGCTGGCTCCCGAACCAGGACAGCTCGGCCGCCGTCGCGCCCGCGTCGAGGAGGTGCGACCACAGCGCATGACGGCGGCCCATGCGCCCGCACAACAGGTCGAGGCTCAGCAGGCGGCGCTGGTTCTCGTAGCGCGCCTGGCCCCGCAGCGCCCGCGTGCTGTACGTCCGCCCGAAGTCCTCGGTCAGCACGAGCCGTGCGGTGGGGCTCGTCTCGCGAACCACGCGCATCGCCTCGCCGATCGCGCGGCACTGCACGAGCAGCGCGCGCACGAACGAGCGCAGGTCGCGGCGGTGCGGGTACCAGAAGCCGTAGAGCGCGCTGAAGCGGGCCGTGGTCAGGGGCTCGTTGACCGGCGTGTAGTCCTGGACCCACGGGTAGCGTCGGGCGACGGCGCCCGCGAACTCAGCCAGACCGGTGACGAAGGAGTCGTCGAGCAGGCTCGTGTGCGACGGGCCGCTGCCGTGGTGGACGAGGCCGACGATGGGCCGGATGCCCAGCTCGCGCAGGCGCTCCATGCGCTGGTCGGCCCACGACCAGTCCGCATGGGCCGGCCCCCGCGGCGCGATCCGCTCCCACAGAAGCGGGTAGCGGAGCGCCTGTATCCCCAGCGACGCGAAGAGATCGAGGTCGTCGAGGCGGCCGCAGTGGCCGTTGCGCTCGAGCTGGTCGAAGTAGTCGTCGCCGACCCGGTTGACGGTGCACTCGACGCCGCCCCACATCTCGAGGGACGGCGCGACGAGCGAATGGCGTCGGTTGGCGGTGGCGGGCCCGAGCATGGATGGTTTCGCAGAAGTTGATGGTCCCGGACCGGCGGGACCGTCAGCGCTGCTGTCGGGAGCCGGTGCCGTTCGTCGGGGGTGCGGCCACGCGCTGCGGGTTCGAGGGCCTGTGGATGCAGGGCCGGCGGTCGGCCGCGTCGCTCACGCGGCGCAGCAGGAACGTATCGAGGGGCGTTCGGTTCAACTCAGTCCTCCAGTGTCGACCCCCTCTACTGCACGGGCCGCGCCAAAGGGGCGGCCCACTTCACGGCCGCTTTTCGCGCCGGCCATCATGCAAATTTTGCTCACGCGCAGGTCTGACACCTGGAACGTAGCGTTTACTAGTGGGGATGGACACCAAGAACCCCAGCACCGAAGCGTTGTTGAGCGTCGAAAAGCTCGAGGAGCGGGCGCGGTCCCTGGCCGCCTCGCAGGCGGGCGTGCGTCGCCGCTTCGTGCGCCCGGGCCACCTGCGCCGCCTCGAAGCCGACGTGGAGCGCCTGCGCGAGGCGTACCGGCTCATCGCGGAGGACGTGCACGAGGGCCGCCCCATCGCGCCGGCCGCCGAGTGGGTGCTCGACAACTTCCACCTGATCGAGGCCGAGGCCCGCAACGTCCAGCGCGACCTGCCGCGCACGTACTACCGGCAGCTCCCCCGCCTGGCGGGCGACGAGCGATTGTCGCGGGTGGAGTCCCTCGCGGAAGACCTGCTGGCGCACACCGACGCGCGCCTCGACGCCGACCGGCTGACCCGCTTCCTGTCCGCCTATCAGCACATCGCGCCCCTCACCATCGGCGAGCTGTGGGCCTGGCCCAGCGCGCTCAAGCTCGCGCTGGTGGCGGCCCTGCGGAGCACCGCGGACAAGATCGTGTCGGCGCGGCGGGCGCGCGCCCGCGCCGTCGCGGTGCTGGCGCGTCTGGACGCCGGCGACGAGCCCCCCGCGCTGCCGGGTGGCGCGCTGGACGCCGCCTTCGTCGTGCACCTGGTGCAGCACCTCCGCGAGTACGGGGCGGGCGCGTCGTCGCTGCGCACCGCGCTGGAGGAGAGGCTGCGCGCGCAGGGCCTCACGGTCGAGGACCTGATCCGGGGCGAGACCCGGCGCCAGGCGCGGGAGCAGGTCTCGGTCGCGAACGCGGTCACCAGCCTCCGCCTGACGGCGACGCTCGACTGGTCTGCGCTGGTGGAGCGCGTCAGCCTGGTCGAGCAGGTCCTGCAGCGCGACCCGGCGGGCGTCCACGGCCGCATGGACTTCCTGAGCCGCGACCGCTACCGGCAGGCCGTCGAGGACCTGGCGGACCCCACGGGCGAGAGCCAGCAGCGCGTCGCGCTGGCCGCGGTGGAGCGGGCGCGGCAGGCGGTCGAGAAGGAGGCCGCGGACGAGCGGACGCACCACGTCGGGCACTACCTGATCGGCCGGGGACGCTGGGAGTTCGAGCGTCACCTGGGCGTCCGGCCGCACCTGTGGCGCCGCGTCCGGCGCTTCGGCTTCCGCCACGCCACCGCCCTCTTCCTCTGGAGCATCGCGCTGCCGACGCTGCTGGCCGCGCTGGCGGCCGCCGCCTACGCGCGATCCGCCGGCGCGTCGCCCGCGCTGGCCTGGGTCGCGGCGCTGCTCACGCTGCTGCCCGCGTCCGAGCTGGTCACGACCCTGGTGCAACGGGTGGCGACGGCGCTGGTGCACCCCCGCCGCCTCCCGCGGCTCGACCTGCGCGGCGGGGTGCCGCCCACCGCGCGCACGATGGTGGTCGTCCCCACCATCCTGGACAGCGTCGAGCGGGCCAGGGAGATGGTCGAGCACCTCGAGGTCCAGGCGATCGGCAACCTGGATCCGCACTTCCACTTCGCGCTGCTGTCGGACTTCGCGGACGCCGACACCGCGGACCGCCCCGAGGATGCGCCCATCCTGGCCGCGGCGCGCGAAGGCATCGAGGAGCTCAACCAGCGCTACGGCGACTCCGTCCGCTTCTTCCTGTTCCACCGCCGCCGGCAGTGGAACTCCGGCGAAGGCCTCTACATGGGCTGGGAGCGCAAGCGCGGGAAGATCGAGGAGTTCAACCGGCTGCTGCGCGGCGCGCTCGACACCAGCTACACGGTTCAGGTCGGCGACCTGTCGGTGCTCCCGCAGGTCCGCTACTGCCTCACGCTCGACAGCGACACGCGCCTGCCCCGCGACGTGGCGCGCCAGCTGGTCGGCATCCTGACGCATCCGCTGAACCGGCCGCGCTTCGACCCGCAGGCGGGGCGCGTGACCGCGGGCTACGGCATCCTGCAGCCCCGGGTGAGCGTCACGCTGGCGAGCGCGGCCGGGTCCCTCTTCGCGCGCACGTACGCGGGCCACACCGGAGTCGACCCCTACACGACCGCGGTCTCCGACGTGTACCAGGACGTGTTCGGCGAGGGCATCTTCACCGGCAAGGGCCTGTTCGACGTCGACGCGTTCGCGGTCGCGCTGCACGGACGCGTGCCGGAGAACGCGCTCCTGTCCCACGACCTGTTCGAGGGCCTGTTCGCGCGCGCGGCCCTCGTCTCGGACCTGGAGCTGGTCGACGACTACCCCTCGACCGTCCTCGCCCACGCGCGCCGCCAGCGGCGCTGGGTCCGGGGCGACTGGCAGATCCTGCTCTGGCTGCTCCCCTGGGTGCCGGCGCGCGAGGGCTGGACGCGCAACACGCTGCCCGCCATCTCGCGCTTCAAGATCTTCGACAACCTGCGCCGCAGCCTGATCGCGCCCGGCCTGCTCGCCCTGCTGGCGGCCGCGTGGACCGTCCTGCCCGGCCGCGTGAACGCGTGGACGGGCGCCGTGCTGGCGGTGCTCGGAGCCCCTGCGCTGATCGAGGTGCTGCGCGGCCTGCGCGGCCCGCGGGCGCACCAGACGCTCGGCAGCTTCCTGCGCGGGTCCTGGGAGGAGGCGCGCACCGCCCTGGCCCGCGCCTCACTCGACGTCTCGCTGCTCGCGTACCGCGCGTGGGAGATGCTGCACGCGATCGTGCTGACGCTGGTGCGGATGCTGATCACCCAGCGCCGGCTGCTGGAGTGGGAGACGGCGGCCGCCGCGTCGGCGCGCGCGGCGGGCCTCATCGGGGGCAAGGGGCTGCGCGTGTTCGTCGTCGAGATGGCGGCCAGCCCGGCGACCGCGCTGCTGCTGGCGCCGGCGGTGGCCCTGGCGCGGCCGTCCGCCCTGCCGATCGCCTCCGTCTTCCTCCTGCTGTGGCTGGCCGCGCCCGCGCTGGCGCTGGTGCTGAGCCGGCCGGTCCGCCCCCGCCGCTTCCACCTGGGCGAGGAGGACCGCGCCTTCCTGCTCGACGTCGCGCGGCGCACGTGGGACTTCTTCGACGACCTGGCCTTCTCGCCCCAGGACTCCCACCTGCCGCCCGACAACCTGCAGGAGGACCCGGGACCCATGGTGGCGCACCGCACTTCCCCCACCAACATCGGTCTCGGCCTCGTCTCCGTCCTGGCCGCGCACGACTTCGGGTTCGTGGACACCGGCGGGCTGGTGGAGCGGCTGACGCGGGCGCTGGACTCGATCGAGTCCATGGAGCGCTACCGGGGGCACCTGCTCAACTGGTACGACACCACGAACCTGGCCCCGCTGCACCCGCGCTACGTGTCGACGGTGGACAGCGGCAACCTGGCCGCCTCGCTGCTGTGCCTCGCGCAGGGCCTCAGGCAGATGGCGGATGTGTCGGATCCCGCCACCAAGGCGGTCGAGCTGCGCACGCTCGCCGAGCGGGCGGACGCGCTGCTGGAGGCGATGGACTTCCGCTTCCTCTACGACGGGCAGCGCAAGCTCTTCGCCATCGGCTTCCGCCTGGCGGACGCCGAGGGGCCGGCCCGGATGGACCCGTCCTTCTACGACCTGCTCGCCTCCGAGGCGCGGCTGGCCAGCTTCATCGCCATCGCGAAGGGCGAGGTGTCCTCGTCGCACTGGTTCGCGCTCGGACGGCCGGTCACGAGCGTGGACGGCGTGCCCACCCTGCTGTCCTGGAGCGCGACCGCGTTCGAGTACCTGATGCCGCTGCTGTTCATGAAGCGGTACCCGGAGACGCTGCTGGACCGCACCTGCCTGATGGCGGTGCGCCGCATGCGGCGCTACGGCGAGTCGCTGGGCGTGCCGTGGGGCATCTCGGAGTCCGCCTACGGCGTGACCGACCGCCAGGGCAACTACCAGTACAAGGCGTTCGGCGTGCCCGGCCTGGGGCTCAAGCGCGGCCTGGCGGACGACCTGGTGGTCGCTCCCTACGCGACCGCGCTCGCCGCCCTGGTCGACCCCGAGGAGGCCGTCGAGAACCTGGAGCGCCTGCGCCGGGAGGGCCTGTTGGCGCGGTACGGCTTCTACGAGGCCATCGACTACACGCGGCGGGCACGCGCGGACGCCGAGCCCGACGAGGCGGTCGCCCCCGACCCGGGCCGCGGCCAGCTGGTGAAGGCCTACCTGGCGCACCACCAGGGCATGACGCTCCTGGCGCTGGCCAACCTGCTGCACGAGGACGTGATGGTGAAGCGCTTCCACGCGGACCCGCGCGTCCAGGCCACCGAGCTGCTGCTGCAGGAGCGCGTGCCGCGCGACGCCCCGGTGACGGAGCCGCGGCCGGCGGAGGCGACGCGCGCGCTGGCGGCGCCGCCCGCGCTCTCGACGCGCCGCTTCCGCTCGCCGCACTCGCTGTTCCCGCACGCCCACTTCCTCTCGAACGGCGCCTACACGGTCGTGGTCACGAACGCCGGGGGCGGCGGCAGCACCTGCCGCGGGCGCGTGATCACCCGCCTGCGGTCCGACCCGACGCTCGACCCGGGCGGCCAGTACCTCTACCTGCGCGACGTGTGGAGCGGCTCCGTGTGGTCCGCCACCTACCAGCCCACGCGCCGGGAGCCGGAGGAGTACGTCGTGAGCCTGCTGCCCGAGCGGGCGATCTTCCGCCGCCTGGACGACGGGATCGAGACGCGGCTGGAGGTGGCGGTCTCGACCGAGGACGATGTGGAGGTCCGTCGGCTCGCGCTCACCAACCGCGGCGACCGGCCGCGCGAGATCGAGATCACGAGCTACGTGGAGCCGGTCCTGGGCCCCGCGACCGACGACTACGCGCACCCCGCCTTCGGCAAGCTCTTCCTCCAGACGTCCTACCTGCCGGACAACGCCGCCCTGCTGTGCCGGCGGCGGCCGCGGGCGGAGCACGAGCCTGAGACGTACGCGCTGCACGTGCTGAGCGTCGAGGGCGGCTTGCGCGGCGCCGTGGAGTGGGAGAGCGACCGCGAGCGGTTCCTGGGCCGAGGACACGCGCCGGACGACCCCTGCGCCCTCGACGGACGCCCGCTCTCGGGCAGCACCGGGACCGTCCTCGATCCCTGCCTCAGCCTGCGCTACCGCGTGCGGTTGCCTCCCGGCGGGTTCGCGCGGCTGAGCTTCGCCACCGGCGTCGCGCAGGGCCCCGACGCGGCCCACGCGCTCGCCCAGAAGTACCACGACCCGGGCACCGCGGGCCGCGCGCTGGCGCTGGCCTTCACGCACGCCCAGGTGGCGCTGCGCCACCTGGGCCTCACCAGCGACCAGGCCCAGCTGTTCGAGCGGCTGGCCTCGCGGGTCCTGTACGCGGACGCCTCCCTGCGCGCGGCGCCGGAGCTGCGCGCGTCCAACGTGCGGGGCCAGCCCGGCCTGTGGGCGCACGGCATCTCGGGCGACCTCCCCATCCTGCTCGTGCGGGTGGTGGAGGAGGACGACCTGCCGCTCGTGCGCCAGGTGCTCCAGGCGCAGGACTACTGGCGCCTCAAGGGCCTGCAGGCCGACGTGGTGGTGCTGAACGAGCACCCCGTCAGCTACCGCGACGAGATGCACGACGCGCTCACGGCGCTGGTCGAGGGCGGGCCCTGGGCCGCGTGGATCGGGCGTCCGGGCGGCATCCACCTGCTGCGGGGCGACCTGGTGCCCGAGGCCGAGCGCGCGCTGCTGCTGGCGGTCGCGAGCGCGGTGCTCGCGGGCGACCGCGGCGACCTGGCGAACCAGCTGGACCTGCCCTATCCCGAGCCGAAGTACCCGCCGGCGCGCGCGGCGGCGCGTGTGTCCCAGCCGCCGCCGGCGCCGGTCGAGCTCGCGGTCCCGGAGCTGGCGTTCGCGAACGGGCGGGGCGGCTTCTCGGCGAACGGGCGGGAGTACACGATCCTGCTGGAGGGCGACGCCCACACGCCGCGTCCGTGGGTGAACGTGATCGCGAACCCGGAGCTGGGGACCGTGGTCACGTCCAGCGGCGCCTCCTTCACCTGGGCCGAGAACAGCCGCGAGAACCGGCTCACGCCGTTCGCGAACGATCCCGTCACCGACCCGAGCGCGGAGCGGCTCTTCGTCCTGGACGAGGAGCTGGGACTCTCGTGGTCCCCGCTGCCCGGCCTGAGCCCACGCCCGGCCGCGCCCGCGCCGTACCTCGTCCGTCATCGGCCGGGTGCCACGCGCTTCGAGCACGGCGCCCACGGGCTGCGGATGGAGCTGGCCGTGCTGGTCGCGGCCGACGATCCCGTGAAGATCCAGCTCCTGCGGATCGCCAACGAGAGCGGACGCCCGCGGCGGCTGCGGCTGTTCGCGTACAACGAGTGGGCCCTGTGCCCGCCCCGCCCGCACGATCACGTGCACGTCGTGACCGAGGCGGTGGAGCGGGCCGTGCTGGCGCGCAACGCCTACAACGAGGAGTTCCCCGGACGCGTGGCGTTCGCCGCCAGCAGCCTGCCGCTGCGCTCGGCCACCGCCGACCGCACCGAGTTCCTGGGCCGCAACGGCGACCCGCGACGGCCGGCCGCGCTGGGCCGGGTCGGCCTCTCCGGCCGCTTCGGGGCCGGCCTCGACCCCTGCGCGGCGCTGGAGGTCGAGGTGGCGCTGGCCCCGGGCGAGACGCGCGAGGTCGTGTTCCTGCTGGGCCAGGGACGGGACCGCGAGCACGCGCTGGGGCTGGTCGCGCGCTACGGCTCGGTCGAGGCGGGCCGCACCGCGTTGCGCGACGTCGAGGAGGGATGGGACGCGCTGCTGGGCACGGTCCAGGTGCACACGCCCGACGACTCGTTCGACCTCATCATGAACGGCTGGCTCGTGTACCAGACGCTCACCTCGCGCCTGCTCGCGCGCTGCGGGTACTACCAGCCCGGGGGCGCGTTCGGCTTCCGCGACCAGCTCCAGGACGTGATGGCCCTCGGCTTCGCGCGGCCCGACCTCTGGCGCGAGCATCTCCTGCGCGCGGCCGCGCGCCAGTTCGCGGCGGGCGACGTCCAGCACTGGTGGCACGTGCCGTCGGGCAAGGGCACCCGCACGCGCTGCTCGGACGACCTGCTGTGGCTGCCGCACGCGGCGTCCCAGTACGTGCGCGCGACCGGGGACGCGGCGGTGTGGGACGAGGTGGCGCCGTTCCTGGAGGCCCCTCCCCTCCCGCCCGGCGAGTCCGACTGGTACGGCCTGCCGACGGTCGCGGCCGAGAAGGCGTCGCTGTGGGAGCACTGCCTGCGCGCCATCGACCGCGGCCTCACCGCGGGCCCCCACGGCCTCCCGCTCATCGGCAACGGGGACTGGAACGACGGCATGAACCGCGTGGGCAAGGACGGGCGCGGGGAGAGCGTCTGGCTGGGCTTCTTCCTCCACGAGGTGCTGACCACGTTCTCACCCCTGTGCAGCGCGCGCGGCGACGAGGCGCGCGCGGCCCGCTACGCGACCGAGGCGGCACGCCTGGCCGACATGCTGGAGCTGGCCTGGGACGGCGAGTGGTACCGCCGGGCCTACTTCGACGACGGGACGCCGCTGGGCTCCGCGCTCAACGAGGAGTGCCGCATCGACTCCATCGCGCAGTCCTGGTCGGTGCTCTCGGGCGCTGCCCGGCCGCGCCGCGCGGAGCGCGCGATGGACTCCGTCCGCACGCACCTGGTGCGCCGCAACGCGCGGCTCCTGCTGCTGCTGGTGCCGCCCTTCGACCGCGCCGCGCCCGACCCCGGGTACATCCGCGGCTACGCCCCCGGCCTGCGCGAGAACGGCGGGCAGTACACGCACGCCGCCATCTGGACCGTGATGGCGCAGGCGCGGCTGGGCCGCGGCGACGAGGCGATGGAGATGTTCCACCTGCTGAACCCGCTCAACCACACGCGGACGGCGGCGGGCGTCGACCGCTACGGAGCCGAGCCGTACGTGATCGCCGCGGACGTGTACGCCGACGAGACGCACGCGGGGCGCGGCGGGTGGTCCTGGTACACCGGCTCGGCGGGATGGATGTACCGCCTGGGCCTGCAGAGCCTGCTGGGCCTCACGCGCCAGGGCACCACGTTCTCCGTCGATCCCTGCATCCCGTCGTGGTGGCCCGGCTTCGAGGTGCGGTGGCGCTTCGGGAGCGCGACCTACGTCATCACGGTGGAGAACCGGGGCCGGCGGGGCCGCGGCCTGGGCGACGCGACGCTCGACGGACGAGCGGTGGACCCGCGCGCGGTCCCGCTGTCGGACGACGGCGTGACGCACGCCGTGCACGTCGTGCTGGGCGAGGCCGGCGAGGGCCGGCCCGAAGCCGGAGTCACGGCGACGGTGCCCGCGCGCTGAGACGGATCACGCGCCCTCGTCGCGGCGTGCGAGCCCGGCGATGCGCGACACGAGGTCGGAAGGCTCGGCCGGCTTCGCCAGGTAGTCCTGGAACCCGGCCGCCGCCGTCTTCTGGCGGTCCTCCGTGGCCGCGTACGCGGTGAGGGCGAGAGCGGGTACGGCGCCGCCTCTTCCGCGCGGGCGCCGCCGCACCTCCTGGATGAGGTCGTAGCCGTCGCGGACCGGCATTCCGATGTCGCTCACCAGGACGTCGGGGACCTCGCTGTCCAGCGCCACCAGCGCCTCCGCGACCGACGCGGCGGTGGTCACTTGGGCACCGCGCTGCTGGAGAACGGTTTTCACCGCCTCCCGGCCGTCCGCGTCGTCGTCCACGACCAGGAGCCTGATGCCGAGCAGGGACACCGACCGCGTTTCGTTCGCCGTGTCGACCGGCGCTCGTGGAAGCGAGGGAGGAGCCTGGGACGTCTCGCGCAGCGCAGGGACCGGCAGCGAGACCACGAAGGTCGCTCCGTGCCCCTCGCCCACACTGGATGCCGACACCGTGCCGCCGTGCATCTCCACCAGCTGCCTCACGATCGCCAGTCCGAGGCCCAGGCCGGGCTGCACCCGCGAGGTGCTGCCGTCGGCCTGCCGGAAGCGCTCGAACACGTGGGGCAGGAAGGCGGGGGTGATCCCCTGGCCGTTGTCGGTGACCTTCAGCTGGACGACGGTGCCGACGCGTCCCCACCAGACCTCGACCGTGCCCCCTCTGGGCGTGAACTTGACGGCGTTCGACAGCAGGTTCCAGATCACCTGCTGCAAGCGGCCGGCGTCGCCCAGCACGGTCTCCGGCTCCACCTCGCTCGCCACCACCAGGGCGATGCCCTTCGCCTCGGCGGCCGGACGGGCGCTCTCCAGCGCGGCCTCCGCCACGTCCTCGACGCTGACCGGCCGCATCTCCAGGCGGAGCTTGCCGAGCGTGATGCGCGTGATGTCCAGCAGGTCCTCGATGAGCCGCGTCTGGGCCATCGCGCTCCGCTCGATGGCGGCGATGCCCCGAGCCATGACCGCCGGCTCCAGCGATCCGTGGGAGAGCAGGTGCGTCCAGGTCACCATCGCGTTCAGCGGACCCCGCAGCTCGTGCGAGGCATTGGCCACGAACTCGTCCTTGAGGCGGTTGGCCGCCTCGGCCGACCGGGCCTCGTCCTCGGCGCGCTTGAGCAGATGGCTGCGCTCCGCCTCCGACCGCCTGGCTTCGGTGCGATCCTCGATGGCGAGGAGGACCAGATCCTCCTTGATCGCCGCCTGGCGCAGCTTGCGCGCGTTGAGGACCAGGGTCCGCGTGGTCCCATCCGGTGACGCGCATTCCAGCTGGAAGTCGTCGAACGCGCGGTCGCCGGTCAACACGTCCTCGAGCATCCGCCTGAGGGCGGGGCTGTCCCACTGGCGCCCGCCCAGGTCGTAGAGGAGCTCGCCCTCCGCTTCCGCCCGCAAGAGGCCGAAGACCTCGCAGAAGGCCGGGTTCACGCGGCGCACGCGCAGCGCCGAGTCCAGGATGAGGAGGGG
>JAICEW010000010.1 GCA_025923995.1 Vicinamibacteria bacterium
ATGACCGGCCGCGCAAAGGCCACCTACATCATCGAGGTCGCGCTCTCCCAGGCTCCCCCGACGCTGTCGGGCTGCGACGCGCCCTACTCGGGGCAGGCGGGCAAGGGCGCGGACGGCTCGAACAACAGCAAGTGTGAGCGGTTGGGCCCGAACGCGATGGACGTCGCGGTCCGCGGCTCGGACAGCAGCCAGACGGGACCCATCCAGGAAACGGAAGCGCGGTAGGCCGATGCGACCCGAAGCGACGGACATGAACGACGACGTCACGGGAGAGAACGCTGTCATGCAGAACAAAGGACGCTCGTGGACCCGGACCCTGGCCTGGGGCCTGATCGGCGGCCTGGCGCTGCTGGTGGGCGGCGATCGCAGCGCCCGGACGGCGGGCGGCTTTGGGCAGGACCCCCTGGACGTGCTGAACCTCCAGGTCCGCGCCAACGCCATCATCGTCGTCGACTCGTCCGGATCGATGTCGGAGTCCCTCACCGCCGGCGACCTCGCCGGTGACGCCCACGCCGCGAAGCTCTGGAAGGCCAAGCAGGTCCTGAAGCAGGTCATCCAGGAGAACGAGCGCAAGGTCAGCTTCCAGTTCGGCCAGTACAAGCAGCCCGGCGTCGGCACCTCGAACTTCGGCTTCTGCAGCATCACGACGACACAGGCCTGCAACCCGGGCGCCTGCCCGACCGGCGAGACCTGCGTGACCGGGCCCATGAGGGTGCCCACCACCGGCTTCGGGCGCTTCCTCTACACGGCGACCAGCTGCAACGCGGCGGACGCCGGCGACGAATGCCATGCCGGGGACTCGATGCTGACGAACGAGCTCCTCGTCGACCTGCGGTCGTACGTCGTCCCGCCGGGCATGCGCGTCCGGATGCAGGAGGGCGGCACGAACCTGCCAGACAGCGCGCAGTGCGAGGTGGCGGCGGGCACGTACCGGACCGCAATCGACTTCGCGAACGCGGTGGCCGCGGCGATGAGCAACTGCGGAACGGGCGGCAACACCTACACGGTCACGGTCGACCTGAACAACACGACGGGCGTGGCCGGGCCACCATACCTCACGTACAACCACCGCTTCCGGTTCCAGCGCGCCAGCGGCAGCTTGACCTGGCTGATCCGATGGAGCCAGATGACCGGCACCTACAACCCGCTGCGCCTCTTCCTGGTCGCCAACGGGTTCAACACCGACCCCCCCGCGACCTTCACCACGGCGGCGTACGTCCCGAACAGCACGCCCAACACGGGGATCGACCTCAAGCGCGATCTGACCACCAACGCGACCAACGGCGGCAAGTTCAGCGAGACGCTCAGTGGAGAGACGTTCACCCACTACAAGCTCTACGCCCGGAGGTTCTTCAACGGGCAACGGGTTCTCGTGCGTCCCGACGGCGTCGCCTGCAGCGTGACGCCCAACGCCGGCACGACCGGCATCGGCGGCGACGGCACCGGCCCCGGCCAGGAGCCGTGGGTGGACATCGAGCGGGGGACGAACACGTGCACGGCCGCGACGCCCGCGCAGGTGGTGCGGTTCCACTTCTCCTCCGTGCCTCGATCGACCAACTTCCTGGGCGACGGCAACGCGGACGGCGAGTGGCGATCGTGGTCGGGCAACACCACCTGCGGCGGGTTCGAGTCGCTGGTCCCGCTCCAGCCCTGCACCCAGAACGCGCAGTTCGAGCTGGTGAGCCCGTTCCTCGACAACGAGATCGAGATCGACGCGTCGAGCCGCTGGCCGGTCAACTACACCGAGGACGGAGCCGGCAACGTGACAAGCCAGCCGGCGGTCGGAGGCATGCGCGCCGCCGGTAACACCCCGATCGCGCAGAGCCTGCTGGACATCGACACCGTCTGGGAGACGTCGCTGTGGCCGACGATCAGCGCCTACAGCACCAACGGTCCCTTCCCCAAGACGTTCGTCATCTTCCTGACGGACGGCGACGACACGTGCGAAACCGCGACCGGCGGCAGCGCTCTCAGCGACGACCAGCGGGCGCTGCGCGCGGCGTACCGTGCCCAGCTGCTGTACCAGTCGGTGGACACGTCGCCCACGATACCGGCGCGGCGCGTCGCCTCCTCGGTCACCACGTTCGTGGTGGCCTTCGGCACGGGCGCCTCGGGCACCCGCTCCGACTGGATCGCCTACGGCGGGAGCGGGATGAACAACGCCCCCAACCCGACGAACGTCATCCCGCTGACCAACCACGGCGGCACCATCGGCTCGCGCTGGTCGCGCGGCCCGACGGCCGCGGAGCTCGCCGCCTGCACCAGCTGCCGGCCCGCGTTCCTGGCCGGTGACGAGGAAGCCCTCGGCCGCGCGCTGCAGATCGCGATCGACCAGGGCCAGGCGGCGGGCACGTTCTCGGACCAGCAGTCGGTGACCGACTCCATCTTCGAGCTGTCGTTCGCGGTCGGCTTCGATCCGCGGAACCCGCAGACGCGGTACTCCTCCTCCGTGCCGGTGCTGCTGCAGTCCGTCTTCGACATGCCCAACTTCAACGGCCGATTCCGCGCCTTCAAGCGCGGCGTCGGCACCTCGGACCTGGTGTGGGACGCCGGCGACAAGCTCCGGCTCCGGGTCCTCAACGGTGTCACCGGCACCGACGGCATGGGGACCGGCTTCTGGAGCTACAACGAGCTGCGCGGCAGCGGGACCGACGCCAACATCGTGTCCTCGAACGCGCGCATCAAGCGCCGCATCTACACGTCGAACGGCAACGGCGTGTTCCAGCCCACTCAGGACGACCTGCTCAACGGGACGGGCCCCGGCCGCATCACGCTGTGGCCGGCCGAGGCCTCGGTCGACCCCGCGGGGCCGGGCGGCATCTTCGACGACGAGATGCACATCCAGATGGGACAGGTCTTCCAGGAGAATCCGCCGCCGGCGCCCATGACGACGGTCAGCTACGACTACCTGCGGGCCAAGTACGGCGCCTGCACGGCCACGGTGGCGGCGGACCAGCACCCGAACTGCCGTCCGCTCTCGCAGGAGCCGCCGGCCATCCTCACCGCCGTTCCTCCGACCGCGACCAACATGAACCAGGCGGTCCTGGAGGCTCGCCGCATCATCCTGGCGTCGATGGCGGGCGCCAAGCTGCACAAGACCGGCAACATCGCCATACGGCGTGCGGCCGACAAGCAGCTGCTGTTCCTCGCCAAGGAGTGGCCGATCGTGGAGTCGACGCTGGCCGCCCCCGCGATCGTCGGCCCGCCCCCGCCCGAGGCGCCCGGGCAGCACGCGCTCGAGTGGGACCTGTTCGTGAGGGGTCCGCGTGACAACAACGGCGACGCGCTCAACCACGTGACGAAGGGCCTCGGCCTGCGCGATCCCGACAAGGACTCGAACGACAACCAGAACGACTCGCGCCAGGCGCTCAAGCCGGTCATGACCGTGGCCTACCACGCGGCCAACGACATGCTGCACGCGTTCCGCGCCGGCCCCTGCCGCGACAACTCGGCCACCAGCAGCTGCCTCAACGGCGTGAACGAGGGCGGCGGCGAGGAGCTGTGGGGCTACGTCCCGTACGACCTGCTGGGCAACCTGCCCAAGCTGGTCTTCCCCCAGACGCGGGCCGACCATACCTACATGCTCGCGGCCCCGATCCGCCTGACGCCCGTGTTCGTGCCCGGGGCCTGGAGCATCTCGTCCGACATCCGGGGCGAGGGGCTGTGGCGGCACATCATCGTCTTCGGCCGCGGCATCGCCGGGCGCCACATGACCGCGCTCGACGTCACCGCGCCGGGCCCGTTCACGCAGGGCTCGCTCTCCACCGCCGGTCCCATCGTGCTGTGGAACCGGGGCAACCCCGACACGCAGAACGGCCTGGTCGGCGGCCCGGCCAACAACACCGTGTCCGGCAACGACGACCTGGCCGCGTACGCCGAGATGGGCCAGACGTGGTCCGTGCCGGCCATCGCCTTCGTCGAGGCCGCCCGCAACCCCACGCCGCGCAAGCCGGCGGGCGTGGAGTTCGTCGCCTACGTGGGATCGGGCTACACGGGCCGCGAGCCGTCCTCGCCCGAGCCTGAGGGCAAGCGGTTCTACGCGATGGACGCGCTGACGGGTGACGTCATCACCTCGACGAACGTCGGCAACCGCAGCGGCTTCGTGCCTTACGAGAACGCGATCGTCGCGGGCCCGGTCGCCTTCAACGCGCTGGCGCTCTCGAACCGGCTGGTGGCGACGCACCCGGCGGAGACCCCGTCCACGCGTGTGTACTTCAACGACATCCACGGGCGCCTGTTCCGGATCATGACGGACGACCCGAGCACCGTCACGCTCCTCGGGGACATGAACGGGAACGCGAACACCGTGCTCCATCCGCTCGGGGTGTCGCCCTCGCTGCTGTTCTACGGCGAGCCGAGCGAGCAGGAGTACCCGCACATCTACGTCGAGTCCGGCAACGACAACCGCATCTTCTCGCCGGAGGCCGTCCCGGCCACGACCCCGCCGTTCAAGGCGTGGGCCCTGGTCGACAAGGACCTGACGTCCGATCCCGACGCGGGCGACGGCGTGGACGGTCCGGTCGAGGTGCTGTTCACGAAGGAGTTCCCGAACCTCTACCGCGGCACGGCCCAGCCGGCCACCGCCTTCAGCGAGAGCGGCTTCGGCCGCGTGTTCTTCGTGGGCACGCGGTTCAACCCGCCCGGCACGCAGTTCGCGCCGCCGCCGCCGCCGTGCCGTTCCAGCTTCGACAGCATCCTGTTCGCGCTGGGCGCCGGCACCGGCAACGCCGCCTACGACCTCAACACCGGCGGCGATACGGACGAGTACATCGAGTACATCGACGAGCAGCTCAAGTCCGTGCAGACGCAGGGTGGTCAGGTCATCGTCGACCGCGGCCTCAACACGACCGCGCCGACGCCGCCTCCGCCCGACGTCATCGCTCCTCCGATCGACGGCAGCGTCTTCGCAGGGCTGAGCGTGCCGCCGCAGTTCGTCGTGAGCCACCGGGAGACGCCGTTCAGCGGCGCTTCCGCGGTCTGCCGCTAGTCGGGCAGACCTCGCCGCTGACGTAAGGGGCCCGATCCTCCGCTCGCGGGGGGTCGGGCCCGCCGTGCCCCGGAACCCTGAAAATCGCTTGGCAAGCGCACCCAGCGGGTGTACGCTTCAAGAAACGTATGAGGGCCGAGCGGATCTGTCCCAACTGCGGCACGCGCAACAAGCCGAAGTGGGAGTTCTGCGTCCGCTGTGCCACTTCGCTCACCGACGAGCCCGTCGGCAGCATCAGCAGCGCCGAGTCCGCCGACGTCGAAGAGCCGGCGTATGAAAGCGGCTTCAACTGGCGCCCCCTGCTGGTGGCCGCGGTGCTGCTCGCCGTGGCCGTCGCCGCCTTCGTGACGTTGCGCCGGCTTCCGGCCGATCGCCCCGAGCCCTCCCTGTTCACGATGGGGACCGAGACGACCGCCGCCGTGGCGGGACAGCCCGCTGCGGCCGCGCCCGGACCACTGGACGACCTGGCCCGGGCCGAGCGGCTCCTGACGAGCCGCAGGCCGGCCGAGGCCGCTTCCATCCTGGCGGAGCTTGCCGCGCGGGAGCCCGACAACGGCCGCGTCCGCAAGCTCTACGCGCAGGCGCTGGTGGACAGCGGGCGCGGGGAGGAGGCGATCGCGGAATGGACGGCGGTCGTGCAGCTGCTGCCGGGTGACCTGCGGTCGCGGTTCGACCTGGCCCGCTCCCTGGACGCGGCGGGGCGGCAGGATGACGCCGAGCGGGCCTACGGCGAGCTGTTGTCGCTCAATCCCAACAACACCGAGGGACTGCGCCTGGCGGCGGGCCTCGCCACCCGGCGCGGCAAGCACGCAGAGGCGCTGCCCCTCCTGCGGCGCCTGGCCGAGGTCGTCCCGCACGACCTCTCCGTCCAGCAGGACCTGGCGTTCGCGCTCGAGAAGACGGGCGAGCCGAAGAACGCGGTGGCCATGTACGAAGGCATCGTGCGCACGATGCCGACGGCCTCGATCGCCCGGTCCCGGCTGGCCGAGGTGCTGTTGTCCGAGGGACAGCCGGAGCGCGCGGTCGCGCTCTACCGCGAGGGGTTGAGCCTGCAGCCGACGATGCCGGTCTTCCACCGCGGCCTGGCGGACGCGCTGGAGCGGACCGGACAGCTGCAGGAGGCCGCGGCCGCCTACCGCGAGTACCTGCGGCTGGCCCCCAACACGCCGGACGCCGCGCGCGTGGCGGCGCACGCCGAGCGGCTGGAGAAGCGGGTCTCGTCCTCCTGACCCGGAGGTAACGCGCGTGCTCCGAACCGGGTCCCTGTTCCTCCTCTCGGCGTTGCTCTCTGCGGTGGCCGTCGACGCCGCCGACGCGCGCAAGCCCACTCCGACGCCGACGCCGACACCCGCGCCCAAGGCTTCTCCGTCCGTGGCCAAGCCCACGACGAAGCGCGTCTTCACCAACGACGACCTGGAAGCCGCGCGGGAGAAGCCGAGCGCGGTCCAGGACCTCTCCGCGACCGGTGGAGAGCCGTACGAGCCGTCGCGCGAGACGCTCCCCGACGCGCAGGACCAGCCGATCGAGGACCCGGCCGCGGCCGCCGCGCAGCAGATCGCGGAGATGGAGGCCACGATCAAGGCCCTCGACGACCAGGCCAACCAGCTGCTCTGGGCGTATCTCCAGTCGACCGACACCAACGAGATCCTCCGGCTCAAGGCCGAGCAGAAGGAGGTGCTCGACCGCAAGAAGGAGGCGGAGGCCGAGCTGGCGCGGATGCGTGGCGGAGCGGCCGGGCCGGCGCCGACTCCCACCCGCGAGCCGGGCTAGAAGCGTCCGGCACCGACCTCGTGGCCGACGTCCTGATCGTCGAGGACAAGGAGTCGCTCCGCACGATGCTGCGGAAGACCCTCGAGTCCCGGGGCTTCGGCGTGGACGAGGCGGGCGACGTGTACGAGGCCCGCCGCCGCATCCAGTCGCAGCGCTACCTGGCCGTGCTCACCGACCTGCGCCTGCCGGCGGGAACGGGCTTCGAGGTGCTGAAGGCGGCGCGCGACGCGGACGTCGAGGCGCACGTCATCGTGATGACGGCCTTCGGCACCATCGAGGAGGCCGTGCGCGCCATGAAGGAGGGCGCCGCGGACTTCCTGGCCAAGCCCGTCGATCCCGAGCACCTGTTCGTGCTGCTCGACCGCGCCGCCGAGCGCCGGCGCCTCGCCACCGAGTACGTCCTGCTCAAGGACGAGTACCAGCGCCGGTACGGCCTGCCGCGCGTGCTGGGGGACGACCCGACCTGGAAGGAGACGATGCTGGCCGTGCAGCGCGCCGCGCCGGCGGAGGCCACCGTGCTCCTGCTGGGCGAGAGCGGGACAGGCAAGGAGCTCCTCTCCCGCGCGCTGCACCAGCTCTCGCCGCGCGCCAAGGGCCCGTTCGTCGCCATCAACTGCGCGGCCATCCCGGAGGCACTGCTCGAGAACGAGCTGTTCGGCCACGAGAAGGGCGCGTTCACGGGCGCGGCTGCGCGCAAGATCGGCAAGGCCGAGCTGGCCCATCGGGGCACGCTGTTCCTGGACGAGATCGGGGACCTGCCGCTCGCGCTGCAGGCCAAGATCCTGCGCCTGGTCCAGGAGAAGCAGTTCGAGCGCGTGGGCGGGCTGCAGACGATCACCGTGGACGTACGGGTCGTGGCCGCGACCAACCGCGACCTGCGCGAGGCCGTTGCCCGGCGCGAGTTCCGTGAGGACCTGTTCTTCCGGCTCTCGGTCTTCCCGGTCGAGATCCCGCCCCTGCGCCGCCGGCGCGGCGACATCCGGCTGCTGGCCGAGGCATTCCTCGAGCGCTACGCGCGCGAGATGGGGCGGCACGGGCTCCGCCTCTCGGAGGCGGCCCACGAGGCGCTGCTCGCCCACGCCTGGCCCGGGAACGTCCGCGAGCTCCAGAACGCGATCGAGCGCGCCGCCATCCTGGTCGACGGCCACGAGATCGAGCCCGGGCACCTGCGCCTGGTCGCCGACGCGGGCGGGGGAGTGAGGCTGGGGGACGTCCTCGACCTGAGCGGTCCGCTGGCGGACGTCGGCCGCCGTGCCGCGTCCCTGGCGGAGGACGAGGCCATCCGCCAGGCCTTGCAGGACTGCCGCGACGACCGCAACGAGGCGGCCGCCCGGCTGGGCATCACGCCCGCGGCGCTGGCCCGCCGGCTGCGCGGCCAGGGCTGACGCGCCGACGGCGCGCGGCTCCTACTCGACCCTGAACTCCATCAGCTCGACCGGCGTCAGGACGAAGTCGAGCGACCACCCGCCCGTGATGCTCCCCGGGTTGTTGTTCTGGTCGTCCGAGACGTAGAGCGACCAGGTGCCGTTCGGGTTGGTGCCGGTGAACTGCGTCGCGAACGTGAACGCGCCCGCCGGGGCCGCCTCGGGATACGGCGGCAGGCCGGGCGTGCGGAACGTGTCGGCCGCCACGTAGTTGGTGGGCCGGTACGACGTGTTGTTCACGAGGGCCGCCGAGTCGGGCAGGGCGATGGGCGCGTCGTCGTCGAGCGTGAAGGTCACGTTGGTGATCGGGTTGATGCCGCCCGCGTCCGAAGCGAACGAGAACGCGGCGCCCGTCGGGCCCACCAGCAGGAACTCGAGGTCGTCCGGGTTGGGGTGGGTCACGCCGCGGAGAACGACCGCCACGGAGACGATCGTGTTCTGCGCGCCCGAGACGGTGATCGTCGAGGGGTTGGGGTTGCCGAAGCCCCACCGGTCGTGGATTCGCACCAGCGTCGGCGAGGAGAACTGGGTGGACCCGGTCGTCGTGGTGGTGATGAACAGCTGGAAGCCGCCGGCCAGCCAACCGACGTCGGGCCCGGACCCGGTGTCGTCGATCACGTACAGGCTCCAGGTGCCGTTGGGGTTCGTGCCGTCGAAGTTCGTGAGCGAGACCGACGCCGGCGGCGCGGGCGCGGGCGGGAGGAAGCCGTCCGAGGAGGTGTCGACGTTGCTGGGCCGGAAGACGCCGGACACCACGGGCCCGCCGTCGGGAATCGTGCTGCCTGCCTCGTCGTCGAGCAGGAGGTTGGCGCTGGTGATGTCGGTTCCGCCGCCCACGTCGGAGACGAGCAGCGTGGCCGCGCCCGTCGGCCCCACGATCATGATGTCCACGTCGTCGGGGAACGTGTGGCGCCAGCCCAGGACGGACACGTCCACGTCGGTGATGGTGCCCGTCATCCCGCTCACCGTGATCGTCGAGGGGTACGGGTCAGCGGCGCCGACGGGGGTGGGGTCGCTGACCGGGATGGGGCTCAGGTTGCTGAAGACCTGCGCCCGGGCCGGAGCGGCCGCGGCCAGGGCCACGGCGAGGGGACCGGCGAGTCGCAGGGAACGCCGCATGGCATCGCCTCCAGTCCAGGGGTCAGGATGAGCCACTTTCTGGAACGCTGCCGGAGTGTAACGTTCCCCGAGGGGGGATGCCAGCGCGGCGCGTCAGGCGGCCGGACCGTCCCAGTTGAAGATGTGGGAGCCCGAGAGCGTGGACGTGGCCACGACCGGCTGGGCGCGGGGCGTCAGCGTCTCCGGGTCCAGCAGCGCCAGCGTGCCCTGCCCGTAGCTCAGCACGAGCGAGCGGCCGTCCAGCGTCCGCGTGATGCCGCGCGGCACCGGCAGGTCCAGGTGCTTGACCAGGCGCCGGCCGTCGAGGTCCCAGAACGTCACGATGTTGCCGTCCGGGTTGGTCACGCCCACGACCCGGCGGCCGTCATCGATGCAGACGCTCAGCGACTCGCCCACCATGCGCTGCACGACCTCCTGCGGCCTGGCCATCGTCTCGAACGGCCCCGCGCCGGTGCGGATGGTGACGCCGCCCTGCGACTCGCGCGGCAGGCCGTCCCGCGGCGCCGAGACGGCGACCACGTCCCGGCGGGCGCTGATCGCCAGGTGCCCCGCGTTGATGCGAGGCGTGTCGAACGTCAGCTTCTCCAGCAGCTTCCTCGACTCCGCGTCGACGAAGGTGACGCTCGGCAGCGCGTCCGTCTCGGCCGCGCCGCCGCCGTTCGTGATGGCGAGCGTCCTGCCGTCGTCGATCAGGTGGCAGTCGTGCGGGCTCTGGCCGTAGGTCGGGAACTCGCCCAGCTCCTGGAACGTCTTCGCGTCGCGCACCACGATCAGGCCGTTGCGCGTCTCCAGGTGGTTCTCGGTCGCGAACAGCACCGCGCCGTCGCGGGAGAACGCTCCGTGCCCGTAGAACGCGCGGTGCGGCGGGGTGCGGATGGCGCGCGTGACGCGGCCCGTGAGCAGGTCCACCTCGCAGCAGCCCGCGCCCTTCTTCTCGAACACCACCGCCCGCTGCGGCTCGCGCGGATGGAACGCGAGGCCGTGCCCGAAGAACTCCATGTCGATCGCGCGCGAGCGGGCGCCGCCGTCCAGGTCGAACACGCAGAGCACGTGCGTCATCACGCCGGTGTCGGTGGTGAGGAAGCGCCCGGCCCCGACGATGACCCCCTTGCGCTCGGGACGGAGGGCGCAGGAGCCCCCCAGCCCGGCGCCGAGCGCGGCCGCGCCCGCGGCCAGCAGGAAGTCGCGGCGGGACGGCGAAGGCAGGGCCGACGGGAAGGGCGCGGCGGGCTGAAGCGTCGCGGAAGGCATCAGGAGGTCCGCAGACGAGGCGAGTCTAGCACGCCGGCTCGTGGTGGGGCGGCCGGTCGCGCCTCACGCCTCCTTGTAGCGCTTGGGGCGTACGTTGGCCGCGAGCACCCGCTTGCGCAGGCGAATCGCGGTCGGCGTGACCTCGACCAGCTCGTCGTCGTTGATGAACTCGAGCGCCTGCTCCAGGTTGAGCTGCCGGTGGGGCGTCAGGCGGATGGCCTCGTCCGCGGTGGAGGCGCGCATGTTGGTCAGCTTCTTGGCCTTCGTCACGTTGACGTCCATGTCGGCCGGCCGCGCGTTCTCGCCCACGATCATGCCCTCGTAGACGGCGACGCCCGCCCCGACGAACAGCTCGCCCCGCTCCTCCATGTGCGACAGCGTGTACGCCGTCGTGTCCCCGGCCCGGTCGGCCACCAGCACGCCGGTCATCCGGCGCGGGATCTCGCCCTGCCAGTCGACGAAGCCCTCCAGCAGCGTGTTCATGACCGCGGTGCCGCGGGTGTCGGTCATGAGCTCGGTGCGGATGCCGATCAGGCCGCGCGTGGGCACCTGGAACTCGAGCCGCACGCGGCCCGAGCCGTGGTTGATCATCTTGGACATCTTGCCCTTGCGCAGCGCCATCTTCTCGAGCACCACCCCCATGTAGGTCTCGGGCAGGTCGATCACGAAGAGCTCGAGCGGCTCCTTGCGCGCGCCGGCCTCCATCCGTGTGATCACCTCCGGGTTCGAGATCTGCATCTCGAAGCCCTCCCGCCGCATGGTCTCGATCAGGATGGCCAGCTGCAGCTCGCCGCGCCCCGAGACCTTGAACGAGTCGGCCCCGCCGCCCGGCTCCACGCGGATGGAGACGTTCGTCAGCAGCTCCTTCTCCAGGCGGTCCTTGATGTTCCGCGAGGTGACCCACTTCCCGTCGCGGCCGGCGAAGGGCGAGGTGTTCACCGAGAAGATCATGGAGATGGTGGGCTCGTCGATGTGCAGCGCCGGCAGGGGTGCGGGGCTCTCGGCGGAGGTGACGGTCTCGCCGATGCCGATGCCCTCGACGCCCGCGAGCGCCACGATCTCGCCGCAGTGGGCGCTCTCGACGTCGACCCGCCGCAGGCCGTCGAACGAGTAGAGCTTGGTGATCCTGGTGGGCTGCATCGAGCCGTCGCGCTTCGCGATCACGACCTGGTCGCCCACCTTCACCGACCCGGAGAAGATGCGCCCGATGCCCAGGCGGCCCAGGTAGTCGCTGTAGTCGAGGTTCGCGATGAGGAGCTGCAGCGCGCCCTCGGAGGACCCCGCCGGCGACGGCACGTGCTTCATCACGGCTTCGAACAGCGGCCGCAGGTCCTGGTCGGGGCCGTCCGCCTCCGTCCGCGCCGTGCCCGCCTTCGCGTTCGTGTAGACGACCGGGAACTCCAGCTGGTCCTCGGTGGCGTCGAGGTCGATGAACAGGTCGTAGACCTCGTTCAGGACCGCCTGCGGCCGCGCGTCGTGGCGGTCGATCTTGTTGATGACCACCACCGCGGGCAGCCGCGCCTCCAGCGCCTTGCGCAGGACGTAGCGGGTCTGCGGCAGGGGGCCCTCGGAGGCGTCCACCAGCAGCATCACGCCGTCGACCATCTTCAGGGCGCGCTCCACCTCGCCGCCGAAGTCGGCGTGGCCCGGCGTGTCGACGATGTTGATCTTGGCCTCGCCGTAGTGGACCGCGGTGTTCTTGGCCAGGATGGTGATGCCGCGCTCGCGCTCGAGCTCGTTTGAGTCCATGACCCGCTCGGCCACTTCCTGGTTGGCGCGGAAGGCGCCGCCCTGGCGGAGCAGCGCGTCCACCAGCGTGGTCTTGCCGTGGTCGACGTGGGCGATGATGGCGACGTTTCGTAGCGTCACGGGTCTCCAGTCGGACCCATCGGGGGCCCGCGCAAACCCGTAAGGATACCACGTCAGCGCCGCGGGCCGATCAGCCTCTCGTAGTCCGCGGGCGTGTCGATCCCGGCCCGGCATCCGGCGTCCCCGGGGACGTGCGTGACCCACTCGGGGTGCGCCGCCAGGACCGCGCGCGCGCCCGCGTCGGGGGGCGCCGCGCGCAGGGCGGGCCAGGCCTGGCGGGAGAAGCCGCCGGGGTGGCCGCGCCGGCCATCGCGGCTGGGCACGGCGACGACGGCGCCGTCACCGAGCGCGCCCACCACGCGGTCGATGGTATCGGGCTCGACGAGGGGGTGGTCCACGGGGTGGAGCAGCACCGCATCCGCTCCTGCCGCTTCCGCGTCGTCGAGGCCCCGCCAGATCGAGGTCAACATGCCCTCGCGATGGCGTTCGTTCACCGCGAAGACGACCGAGGACGGCGCGCCGGCCTCGCGCATCACGCGCTCCGCCTCGTGTCCCACGACCGCGATGACGCGGTCGATCCCGGGCCGCTCGAAGCGCTCCGCCAGCAGGGCCAGGAACGTCTGGCGGCCGATCGGCAGCAATGCCTTGGGACCGCCCATGCGGACGCCCGCTCCCGCCGCCAGGATCACGCCGGCGATCTTCACCTGCGCGCCAGACTACACCAGCGCCACCGCCCCGAGGTTTGACGAGCCTCGACGCGGGCGCGGATAATCAGCGCTCGAGCGCGCCGCGCGGGCGCGCGTGCCGCCTCGCCCAATCGAAATGAAGCAGAAGCACCTGTTGTCACTCCGGGAGTACTCGCGGGCCGAGATCGAGGAGATCTTCGACCTGGCCCGGAAGCTCAAGGCGCGTCCCGGGGACTACGCGGACGCGCTCAAGCGCAAGTCGCTGGCGATGATCTTCCAGAAGCCGTCCACGCGGACCCGGGTGTCGTTCGAGGTGGGGATGTTCCAGCTGGGCGGCCAGGCCCTGTACCTGGGCATGGACTCCATCCAGATCCAGCGGGGCGAGACCGTGGCCGACACCGCCCGCGTGCTGTCGCGCTTCGTGGACGGCATCATGGCCCGCGTCTTCGCGCACCAGGACGTGGTCGACCTGGCCCGCTACGGCACCGTGCCGGTGATCAACGGGCTCTCGGACCAGCTCCACCCCTGCCAGGCGCTGGCGGACTTCTTCACGCTGCTGGAGCGGCGGGGGAAGCTCGACGGCGCGAAGCTGGCGTACATCGGCGACGGCAACAACGTCTGCCACGCGCTGATGCTGGGAGCGGTCAAGCTCGGCGTGTTGATGTCCATGGCCTGCCCCGCGGGGTACCAGCCCAACCCGCTGATCCTGAAGAGCGCCATCCGCGACGCGCAGAAGGAGCGCACGCCGGCGCCCGTGGTGACCACCGACCCCATGGAGGCGGCCAAGGGGGCCGACGTCGTCTACACCGACGTGTGGACGTCGATGGGCCAGGAGACCGAGTCGGCGGCGCGGGTGAAGGCGTTCCAGGGCTTCATGGTCACGCCGCAGATGATGGCGGCCGCGCACAAGGACGCGGTCTTCATGCACTGCCTGCCCGCCCACCGCGGCGAGGAGGTGGCCGCGGAGGTGGTGGACGGCCCGCAGTCCGTCATCTTCGACGAGGCGGAGAACCGCCTGCACGTGCAGAAGGCGCTGCTGATCCTGCTGCTGGGCGGCAAGTAGCCGGCCGACGCCGAGCCGGCGTCGGCCGTACGGGTCAGAACTGCGCCGGGAAGCAGGTCGTGATGTACGACCGGGGACCGTGCCGCACGTGCCCGGACGAGACCCAGATGTTGTACTGCTCGTTGAACTCGTTCGTGTTCTTGACCTGGATCTCCTCGATCTCCTCGCGGGCGCACACACCCTGCGCCTGGACGTTCGCCACGACGCTCTTGATGTACTTGTCCCGATCGAGCACGCGGTAGGCCCCGCCGCCCAGGTCGTCGCTCAGGTCGAAGTACTCGGGATGCTCGCGGATCGTCCGCTGGATCGCGTTTTCCACGTACTCCCACAGCACGGGGGAGAGCTTGGGGCAGGTGTCCTTGAGATCGGGCAGGGCGGGAAGCGGGCAACCCGACGTCTGCGGCGAGGCCGCGGGGACCGGGGTGGGAGTCGGAGGGAGCGGCGGCTGCGTGGCCGGCGGCGTGACCGAAGCTCCGCCGCCGCAGGCCGCAAGTCCGACGAGAAGGAAGACGATGGGCAGACGCTGCATCAGGAATGACCTCTCGCTGGCGCGCTGGCCATCGACCCCTGAAGATCGGCCAGCGGCAAGAGGCGTCTTATACACCAGCCGCTGTTCAGCAGGGGGGAACGACGCGTGAGCGGACGCTCGGCCTAGCGTCGCGTGAGGGCTTCCCGGCTGGCCATCACCCGCAGCGCGTGCCGGATCTCGGGGAGCGCGACGTCGTCCCGCACGACGACGCCGCCGATGCGGGTGGGGAGCACGAACACCGCGCGCCCCCCTCTCGCCTTCTTGTCCCCCTTGAGCGCCGTCAGCACCTTGTCGGCCGCGATGTCGGAGACCCGCGGGCGCGGACCCAGGTGGTCGACGCCCGCCGCGATCGTGTCGAACGCGGCCTCCGCCAGCAGCCCGCGGCGACGCGCGATCCACGAGGCCCCGATGAGGCCCCAGCCCACCGCCTCGCCGTGCGTGAAGCGCCGGTAGCGCGTGACCGTCTCCAGCGCGTGGCCGATGGTGTGGCCCAGGTTGAGCACCCGGCGCAGGCCGCCCTCGCGCTCGTCCTTCTCGACCACCTCGGCCTTGATGCGGCACGCGGACGCGATCGCGTTCTCCAGCTCGACCCGGTCCCAGCCCGTCAACCCGGCCGGTGCCGAGTGCAGCGCCTTGAAGAGCGCGCGGTCGGAGAGCACGCCGCACTTCAGGACCTCGTAGGCCCCGCTCTGGCACTGCCGGCGCGGCAGCGTCTCGAGCAGGCTGGGGTCGATCACCACCGCGCGCGGCTGGTGGAAGGCGCCCAGGAGGTTCTTGGCGCCCGGGTGGTTGATGCCGACCTTGCCCCCGACCGAGCTGTCGACCATCGCCAGCAGGGTGGTCGGCACCTGCACCCAGTCGATGCCGCGCATGTAGGTCGCGGCGGCGAAGCCCGCGACGTCGCCGACCACGCCCCCGCCGAACGCGATCACCAGCCCGTCGCGGCCCAGGCCCGTCTTCCACAGGGCGTCGTGGACGGCGGCCAGGCTCGCCTGGTCCTTGTGCTCCTCGCCGTCCGGGATGAGCACGCGCGTGAGGGAGCCCAGCTTCTGGAGCGGCCTTTCCAGCCGCTGCCCGTGCAGGGACCAGACGCGGGAGTTCGACACCACGAGCGCGCGTCGGCCCTGCAGCGGCGCCATCAGCTCGTTCAGGGACCCGAGCAGGCCGTGCCCGATGGAGACGGTGTAGGCCCGCGCGCCCAGGTCGACGGGGATCTCCAGCATGGGAACGGCGACGAGAATAGCACGGCCGTCAGCGCAGCCAGCCGGGCAGCGCGCCCGCGCGGCGGGCCCGCTCCTCGAGGCGCAGCTCGGCCTCGCGGGCCCGCTCCTCCAGTGCCCGCCGGCGCGTTTCCAGCGAGACGATGCGCGGATCGCTGTAGGGCCGGGCGCCGGGCTGGCGGCGCAGCTCGTCGACACGCTCGGCCAGGGACGCGGCCCGCTCGCGCAGCTTCCGGGCCTCCTCGGCCGTACGGTCGGCCTGCGCGCGCCAGTAGCGCTCGTCGTGACCCGTGTCCCTTTCGGCGGGACGGGCCCGAGCCGTCTCCGCCCGCGGGGCGGGCTCCGACTGCACGCCCGTCTGGCCGCGATAGGGCGCCACCCGGTCGAGGTCGTCGTTGGTGTAGACGCGCGGCTTCTCGCCCGCCGCCGCGGCCGAGCAGGCGAGGCCCAGCAGGGACGTGACCATCATCCGTTTCACGGGAACGGTCTTTCCGGGAGAGGAGCGCGGTCCGGAAGGAGAGGAGCGGCGAGGCCGGGCGGACGCTATCACCGCTCCCGCGCGGGCGTCAAACCCGGGGCGCCTCCGGGTCCTCCCACGCGTTTGCGACTAGAATCGGGGCTTTTGACGTCATCACGCATGAACGAGCAAGAGATCCGCACGGATTTCCTGGTACTGGGATCGGGCATCGCCGGCCTGCGGGCCGCGGTCGGCCTGGCGCGCCATGGGCGCGTGCTGGTGGTGACGAAGGACCAGCCGACCGAGAGCAACACCGGATACGCGCAGGGCGGCGTGGCCGTCGCTCTGGGCACGGACGACCACACGGACCTGCACTGGGAGGACACGCTCGCGGCCGGGGCCGGCATCGTCTGCCCCGCGGCGGCCCGCGTGCTCGTCGACGAGGGCCCGGAGCGCATCCGCGAGGTCGCGTCGTGGGGCGCGCGCTTCGACCGGGAGGAGGGCCGCTTCCACTTCACGCGCGAGGCCGCGCACTCCCGCAACCGCGTGCTGCATGCGCTGGGGGACGCGACGGGCTGGGAGATGGTCCGGGCCCTGCTCGAGAAGGCCCACCGCACGCAAGGCATCGAGGTGCGCTCGTTCGCCTGCTCGACCGACCTGGCGGTCGCGGACGGACGGGTCCTGGGCTGCCGGTTCCTGGACGAGCAGGGTGCCGTGACCACGGTGCTGGCTCGCGCGACGCTGCTGGCGACGGGGGGCGCGGGGCAGGTCTTCGCCGAGACCACGAACCCGCAGGTGGCGACCGGGGACGGCGTGGCCATGGGCCTGCGCGCGGGCGCCGCCCTGCTCGACATGGAGTTCGTCCAGTTCCATCCGACCGCGCTCGCGATCGCGGGCGCGCCGCGGTTCCTCGTGTCCGAGGCGGTGCGGGGCGAGGGCGCGTACCTGCTGAACGCGGCGGGGGAGCGCTTCACGGACGAGCTGGCCCCCCGCGACCAGGTCGCGCGCGCGATCTTCCGCGAGCGACGGGAGGGCGGGCCGGTGACGCTCGACCTGCGCCACCTCCCGTCGGAGCGGGTCCGCACGCGCTTCCCGCGCATCGTCGCCACCTGCGCGCGGTACGGCCTCGACGCCACGCGGGAGCCGGTGCCGGTCACGCCCGCGGCCCACTACGTGATGGGCGGCGTCGCCACCGACCTGCACGCGCGCACGACCCTGCGCGGCCTCTACGCCGCGGGCGAGGTGGCGGCCACCGGCGTGCACGGTGCGAACCGGCTGGCCAGCAACTCGCTGCTCGAGGGGCTCGTGTTCGGCGCGCGGTCGGCCGAGGCCATGGCAGCGGACGCGCGGGACGCCGCGCCGGAGCGGGCTCCCGCGGGAGCGGCCGGCGCCCTCCCGGCGGCCGGCCGCGAGGAGATCCGCAAGCGCGCCTGGGACTGGCTGGGGCTGGTGCGCGACCGCGACGGCCTGTCCGGCCTCCAGCGCTTCCTGGACGACGCCCGCGCCGCCGGAGGCGCCGTCCCGCGCGACCGCGCCTCCACGGAGACGCGCAACATCGCCGACGTGATCCAGGCCATGGTCCGCTGTGCCCTCTTCCGCGAGGAGAGCCGCGGCGCCCACTTCCGCAGCGACTTCCCGGAGCGCGACGACCCGCGCTTCCGCGGCCACACGCTGCTGGAGGCGGGCGCCGCCCACCTCACGGACGTGGAACAGCCCCTGCAAGTGAAGGTGTGATGCCGGCAGTGTCCCTGTTCCCGTTCGGCGAGTACTGGTGGTTCTACGTCGGCTTCACCGTCTTCGTGGGGGTGCTGCTGGCGCTGGACCTGGGGGTCTTCCACCGCAAGGCCCACGAGGTCTCGTTCAAGGAGGCCGCCACCTGGAGCGTCGTCTGGGTCACGCTCGCGCTCGTGTTCTGCTTCGTCTTCTATCGGTACATGATCCACGCCTTCACGAACGAGCCCCGCTTCGCCGGCCTGGCGGGCTTCGACCCCGTCGCGACCGCGCGCACGGCCGCCCTCGAGTTCCTCGCCGGCTACGTGGTCGAGTACTCGCTGTCGGTCGACAACATCTTCGTGTTCGTGGTGGTGCTCAGCTACTTCAACGTGCCGCTGCGGCTGCAGCACCGCGTGCTGTTCTTCGGCATCCTGGGCGCGCTCGTCTTCCGCGCCATCTTCATCGCGCTGGGCGCGATCCTGCTGCGCTTCACCTGGGTGATCTGGGTCTTCGGCGTGTTCCTCATCTACACCGGCATCCAGATGATGTTCGGCTCGGAGAAGCCGGTGGAGCCGGAGGAGAACGCGATCATCCGCGGGTTCCGCCGCTTCGTGCCCGTCTGCGACAAGATCGTGGGCCATCGGTTCTTCGTCGTGATCAACGGCGTCCGGCACGCGACCCCGCTCTTCGTGGCCCTGCTGTTCCTGGAGATGACCGACATCGTGTTCGCGGTGGACTCGGTGCCGGCCATCTTCGCGCTCACGCGCGAGCCGCTGATCGTCTTCACCTCGAACATCTTCGCCATCCTGGGCCTGCGCAACCTCTACTTCATGCTGCGCGGCGCGATCGACAAGTTCCACATGCTGAAGTACGGCCTGGGCATCGTGCTCGTCTTCGTGGGCTGCAAGATGACGTTCCTCAACTACCTGTTCGGCGGCCACTTCCCGATCGCCTGGTCGCTGGGGATCATCGTGGGCGTGATCGGCGTCTCGATCGCGCTCTCGCTCCTGTTCCCCAAGCCGCCGGACGAGGGGGGAGGGCCGCCCATCCACCTGCCGCCCACGGCGGAGCTCGTGATCGATCACAAGGAAGGGAAGAAGGGGTCGTAAGTGGACAAAGAGCGGACGATGAAAGAGATCACGCCCCGCAGCGAGGACTTCTCGCAGTGGTACCTGGACGTGGTGCTGAAGGCCGAGCTGGCCGACTACGGGCCGGTCAAGGGATGCATGGTCATCCGCCCCTACGGCTTCCGCATCTGGGAGCTGATGCAGGCGGACATGGACCGCCGCATCAAGGAGACCGGGCACGTCAACGCGTACTTCCCCCTGCTCATCCCCAGGAGCTTCCTGGAGAAGGAGAAGGACCACGTCCAGGGGTTCTCGCCGGAGTGCGCGTGGGTGACGATCGGCGGCGGCGAGGAGCTGGAGGAGCCGCTCGCCATCCGTCCCACCTCCGAGGCCATGATCTGCTCGATGTACGCGAAGTGGGTCAACTCCTGGCGCGACCTGCCGGTGCTGCTCAACCAGTGGTGCAACGTGCTGCGCTGGGAGAAGGTCACGCGCCCCTTCCTGCGCACGACCGAGTTCCTGTGGCAGGAGGGGCACACGCTGCACGCCACGGAGGCCGAGGCGGAGGAAGAGACCCTGAAGATGCTCGAGGTCTACCGGAGCTTCTCCGAGGAGATGCTGGCCATGCCGGTGCTGACCGGCCGCAAGACCGAGAGCGAGAAGTTCGCGGGCGCGCTGCGTACGTACGCGATCGAGGCCCTCATGGGCGACGGCAAGGCCCTGCAGGCCGGCACCAGCCACAACCTGGGCCAGCACTTCGCGACGGCGTACGGGATCGACTTCCTGGACAAGGACCAGCAGCGCGCCAAGCCCTGGTCCACCTCGTGGGGCTCCTCCACGCGCCTGATCGGCGGGCTGATCATGACGCACGGGGACGACAACGGGCTCGTCCTGCCGCCGAGGGTGGCGCCCTACCAGGTCGTGATCGTGCCCATCCCGCCGCGCAAGGGCGACTGGAACGAGCAGGTGCTGCCCAAGGCCCGCGAGGTGATGGCCGCGCTCAAGGGCGCCGGCATCCGCGTGCACCTGGACGACAGGGACAACCAGCAGACGGGGTTCAAGTACGCGGACTGGGAGATGCGGGGCGTGCCGCTGCGCCTGGAGCTGGGCCCCAAGGACATCGAGAAGGACCAGTGCGTGCTGGTGCGCCGCGACACGCGCGAGAAGTCGTTCGTGCCGCTGGCCGGGCTGCCCGATGCCGCCCGCGACCTGCTGGAGCGCCTGCAGGCGGCCCTGCTGGAGCGGGCGCGGGGGTTCGTGAAGGACAACACGACGCGCGTCTCGACCTACGCCGAGTTCAAGGAGGCCATGACGGGCAGGCGCGGATTCATCCTGGCCGGATGGAACGGCGATCCGGCCATCGAGGCCCGGATCAAGGAGGAGACGAAGGCCACCATCCGCGTCATCCCCCTGGACGGCGGCGCGGAGACGCCCTGCGTCGTGACCGGCCAGCCCGGCCGGGAAGTCTGGTTCGCCCAGGCGTACTAGAATGGGCCTGTGGGCTCGCAGGCGCTCCTGCCGCCGGTGCTGATGGCCATCGCCACCCTGTCCTGCCGACCGACCGTGTACGGCCGGGACGACGCCGATTCCACGCGAGCCCGGACGCGAATGGTCACGGAGCAGATCGAGGCCCGCGGCGTCAAGGACCCGGCCACGCTGGGCGCGATGAGGACCGTGCCCCGGCAGGAGTTCGTGCCCGCCTCCTCCGGCGCCGACGCCTACGGCGACCACCCGCTCCCGATCGGCCACGGGCAGACCATCTCGCAGCCCTACATCGTCGCCTTCATGACCGAGGCGCTGGGGCTGAAGCAGGGCGCGATCGTGCTCGAGGTGGGGACGGGCTCGGGCTACCAGGCGGCCGTCCTGGCCCAGATCGCCGAGCGCGTCTACTCGGTCGAGATCCTGCCGGCGCTGGCCGAGGAGGCGCGCGCCCGCCTGGCGCGCCTGGGCTACAGCAACGTGCAGGTGCGCGTCGGCGACGGCTACCAGGGGTGGCCGGAAGCCGGACCCTTCGACGGCATCATGGTCACCGCGGCCGCGCCGCGCGTGCCGGACCCCCTCAAGGCCCAGCTCAAGGACGGAGGCCGGCTCGTGATCCCGGTGGGGGACGAGTCGCAGGAGCTCATGGTGGTGACCCGCCGCGGGGACGCGTTCGAGGAGCGCCGGATCCTGCCCGTCCGCTTCGTGCCCATGACCGGGAAGGTGCGCCAATGACGCTGCGTTCCGCGCGCGCGCTCGCCGCCGCCGGCCTCGCCCTCTGCGCCGCCTCCTCCGCGGCGGCTCCCGCGGTGATCCCGCTCAAGCTGCCCAGCGGCACGGTCCTCCAGACCGAAGTGATGATCAAGGACCCCGAGCGGCAGATGGGCCTGATGTTCCGTCCGTCGCTCCCGCGCGACCAGGCGATGCTGTTCATCTTCGAGTCCGTGGACTTCCACGGGATCTGGATGAAGAACTGCAAGTTCCCGATCGACATCGTGTGGCTCGACGAGCAGCGCAAGGTGGTGCACGTGGCGGAGAGCGTGCCGCCGTGCAAGGCGGACCCCTGTCCCGTCTACGAGCCGATGCAGCGGGCGGCCTACGTGGTGGAGATGAACGCCGCCCAGGCCAGGCAGGAGAAGGTGGCCCTGGGAGCCACCCTCGACTTCACGCTTCCGCGCTGACCTCGATCTCCCGCCGGCGCGGCCGGCCGAACAGCGCGGCCACCGCGACCCCCAGCAGGTAGAGCCCGAGCATCGGCAGCGCCAGCAGCGACTGCGTCACCATGTCCGGCGTGGGCGTGATGATCGCCGCCACCACGAAGGAGATCACCACCGCGTACTTGAACTTCCGCATCAGGAAGCCGGGCGTGACCAGCCCGATGCGGGACAGCACGAAGATCACGACCGGAAGCTGGAACACGATCCCCAGGCCCAGCAGGAACCACGAGTAGAACGAGTAGTACTCGCCGACCTTGGGCAGGAACTGCATGTCGTCCCCGCCGAAGTCCACCAGGAAGCGGAAGGTGATGGGGAAGAGGTAGTAGTGGCCGAAGGCCGCGCCGCCCAGGAAGAACAGGGTGCCGGCCAGGATGAAGGGCAGCGCGTACGCCTTCTCGTGGCGGTACAGGCCGGGCGCCACGAACGCCCACACCTGGTAGAGGACAGCCGGGGCCGCGAGGAAGATCCCGACGAAGAACGACATCTTCAGCTTCAGCATCAGCGCCTCGGACGGGCTGGTGAAGATGAACTTGATGTCGGGATGGGACACGCGCAGCGGCTGCGTCAGGAAATGGAAGATCGGGTCCCGGAAGAACCAGCAGAGCGCGGTCCCCGCGATGAGACAGAGCAGCACCTTGATGAGCCGCGAGCGCAGCTCGTCCAGGTGCTCGAGGAACGACATCTTGTCCGGGTCGACCGTGGCCATCGGGTGGCGCGATTCAGGCGGGCTTGACTTCGGCGTCCCTGTCGGCCGGTGTCACCGCGGGCTCGTCCGCCGCGGGCGAGTCCGGCGGCGCGGGCGGCTCCAGGCGGGTCGGCGTCTCCATCGCCGGCGGCGGCTCGACCCGGTCTCCCTCGAAGCGGCTCACGGTCGGCGTCTCGGGCGGGACCGGCTCCGGCTGGGGGACGGGCCCCGCGGTCACGGCCACGGGTGCGGGCCCCTCGGCCACCGCCGGCAGCGTCTGCTCCGCCTCCACCTCGTCCTCGATGGTCCGCTTGAAGTCGCTCGACGCCTTGCGGAACTCCGCCAGCATCTTGCCCATCGTCTTGCCGATCTCCGGCAGCTTCCGGGGGCCGAAGACGATCAGCGCGACGACGAGGATGAGGACGATCTCGGGTCCGCCCAGCGTGCCGAACATCGGATCCCGATGGTAGCACCGGAGGGCCCGGGCCGGGTCGGCGCGGTCAGGGCGCCGACTTCTTCGCGGCCGGCTTCGGCGCCGAGGCCTTGCGCACCAGGGCCTGGGCGCGAGGGTTCCCGGCGTACGCCGCGATCAGCTCCTGCGCCCGGGCGGCCGGCAGGCGGAAGCCGGCGGCGATCAGCTCCTCGAGGCCGTCGTGCGCGGAGTAGAGGCCGAACTCGAACGCGGTGAGCCCGTCGGTCTGCTTGTCGCCCAGGCGCGCCCCCGCCTTGATCAGCGTGCGCATGATCACCCGGTCGCATCCGTTGCTGGCCGCGTGCATGAGCGGGGTGATGCGGTTGGCGTCCGTCTTGTTGACGTCGGCTCCGCTGGCCAGCAGCAGCTCCAGCGTCTCGCGCACGTTGTCCGCCGTGGGCCGCACCTTCTCGTCGCACGGGCTCCAGCTCATCAGCGAGCACAGGGCCGTCTGGCCGTGCGTCTCGACGAACACGTGGTTGGGCGACATGCCGGCGTCGAGGAAGGCCGAGACCACCTGCAGGTCCGCTTCCATGAGCGCCCGCTCGAACTGCGCCTCGTCGAACGCGACGCCCTTGGCACGCAGGTAGGAGTGGGCGCGGACCTCGGCGCTGCCGTCGCCCTCGGAGCGGGCGAGCGCCAGCGTGGGCTGCCGCACGCGGCCGCTGCGGACCGAGGCGATCGTCTCGTCGATCGTCTCGCTCTTGCGCCCGACGCGGGCCTGGTAGGCCTCGAGCGCGGGGAGCGCGGCCTGCGCCTCCCCGCCCCGGTTCCTGAGCGCGAACAGGATCTGGCCCGCGCCCACGCCGTCGGGCCGCGAGAGACCCTCCGCCAGCGCCGCCGCGGCGACGGAGGGCTCGAGCTGCAGCTTGTCGAGGGCCGCGACCGCCTCCTCGCACACCCGGCTCACGATGTCCTCGCGGATGGCCTCCTGGAGCGCCGGCAGCGCCACCCGCGCGACCTGCTCCTTGTCCGCCCGCGTTCCCGGCGCCGAGCGGTCGCCGATGCGGCCCAGCGCCTCGGCGGCGGACTCGCGCTCGTTCTCGTTGCCCTTGAGCAGGAGCTGGGCGATCGCGGGCGCGTGCTCGTGCGCGATCGGCCCCGCGATCGCGAGCGCTTCGGTCGCGTCGCGCCGCAGGCCACGGTTCGCCAGCAGCCGCCCCACCGCGGGCGCCCACGCCCGCACGTCGACCTCGTCCGTGAGCTTCTCGAGCTGGGCGATCGCCTCGGCCTGCGTCTCGGTGTCCATGACCGCGAGCAGGTCGATCAGGATGTCGCGCCACGCATCCGGCGGCGGCGCGAACGCCGCGAGGACCCGCAGCATGCCCTTGCGCCCGGGCGTCCCTGGGCGCAAGGCGTCCACCAGCGGCGGGATGAGCGTGCGGTCCTGCGTCTTCGCCAGCCGCGCGAGCGCCGCCTGCGCGTCGTCGCGCTGCTGACGTCCCTCGGAATCGGAGAACGGCGCGTCCCCGTAGCGCAGGTAGTAGTCGAGGATCGGGTCCAGCAGCATCGCCGGAGGCGCGTGCCCGATCAGGCCCTCCGCGGCGACGAAGCGGACCCAGGGGTTGCCGTGGCCGAGCGCGCGGCGGCGGGCCGGGACCAGCTCCTCGGCGTCGACCCCCATCGATTCGAGCGCGCCCGCAGCCATCATGGCCACGTCCGGCACGTCGTCCAGGCGCGCGCGCAGCGCGTCCTTCGACGAGCCCGCGACCTTGTGCAGCCGCCAGAGCGAGCGCGCGGCGTTCTCGCGCACCTCCGCGTCCGGGTCCCCCAGCGCCTGCGTGAGGGCCGCGACCGACTGGGGGTCGTCCCAGGAGCCGAGTCTCTCCGCGGCCGAGGCGCGCTCCTCGGGCTTCCTGCTGCGCGCGATCGTCTCCAGGTCCTTGCGGTGGACCTTGTCGAAGAACGAGTCCGCGGCGGCCGGGCCGGGTATCACGGACAGGGCCAACGCCAGGACGCGCAGCGACAGACGGCTCTCGACCATTGGCGCTCCTCCGGTTCACCGCCAAGGACGTCCGACGGCCGCCCGATGTTACCGGCACCGCCGCAGGTCGCCGGCCAGGGACCGGTCCGATTGAAAGGAAGCTATTGATTCGATTAAACTTGTGACCGCGGTGAGGATGCTCGGCGCTGTCGTCGCCCTGGCCCTGCCGGTGCTCGCGGCCGCACCGGGGACCATCCCGATCGTCGAGCTGGACGGCGTGGTGCACCCCGTGAGCGCCGCGCACGTCGCGGCCACCATCCGGCACGCGGACCGGGACGGCGCGCCCCTCCTGGTCCTGAGGATGAACACGCCGGGCGGGCTGGACACGTCCATGCGCCAGATCGTGGACGCGATCCTCGCGTCCCGCACGCCCATCGCCGTGTTCGTGGGGCCGTCGGGCGCGCGCGCGGCATCCGCGGGCTTCGTGATCGCGGTCGCGGCGGACATCGCGGCCATGGCGCCGGGCACGAACCTGGGCGCGGCCCATCCCGTCTCCGGGATGGGGTCGATGGACGAGGTGATGTCGAAGAAGGTCGCGCAGGACGCGGCCGCCTACGTGCGCGGCAAGGCGGAGCGCCGAGGCCGCAACGTCGAGATGGCCGAGAAGGCGGTGCTGGAGAGCCGGGCCTTCACCGAGCGGGAGGCGTTGGAGCTGAAGCTGATCGACCTGGTGGCGAGCGACGTGCCCGAGCTGCTGCGCGCGCTGGACGGCCGGAGCGTGCGGCGCTTCGACGGGGCGTCCGTGACGCTGCGGCTGGCCGGCGTGTCCACCACCGACGTGCGCATGACCTGGCGCGAGCTGGTCCTGTCCGCCATCGCGCGGCCGGAGCTGCTGTTCCTGCTCCTGCTGGGGGCGATGGCCGGGATCGGGGCCGAGCTGTCGCATCCCGGCCTCCTCTTTCCCGGGATCCTGGGCGTGTTCTGCCTGATCCTCTTCCTGTTCGCGAGCCAGGTGCTGCCGGTGAACTGGGCGGGGGTCCTCCTCATGGTGCTGGCGCTCGCGCTGTTCGCGGCCGAGGTGAAGGTCACGTCCTACGGCCTCTTGACCGTGGCCGGCTGCGCCGCCATGATCCTCGGGGGCATGATGCTGGTCGACTCGGACGCAGCGGCCGTGCGCGTGCCGCTCTCCGTCATCCTGCCCGGCGCGATCACGGTCGCCCTGGGCGCGGCTGCGCTGGTGCGGCTGGTGGTCAGCGCGCAGCGCCTCTCGCCCACGACCGGCGCCGAGGGCATGCGCGGCCTCACCGCGGTCGCCGAGGGGCCGCTCGATCCGGCCGGCTGGGTGCAGGTCGCGGGCGAGCGCTGGCGCGCGACGGCCGACCGCCCGGTCGAGGCGGGCGGGCGCGTGAGGGTCGTCGCCGTCGAGGGGCTCGCGCTGCGCGTGCGGAGGGAGGGCTGATGGGTGGCTCCGTCGTGGTGGGCCTCGTCCTCTTCTGGCTGCTGCTCTCCCTCAAGGTCCTGAACGAGTACGAGCGGGGCGTCGTCTTCCGGCTGGGCAAGCTGCAGCGGCAGGCCAAGGGGCCGGGGCTGGTGCTGGTGGTCTGGCCCATCGACCGCATGCAGCGGGTCAGCCTGCGCACGGTCGTGCACGACGTGCCGCCGCAGGACGTGATCACGCGCGACAACGTCAGCGTCAAGGTGAACGCGGTCGTCTACTTCCGCGTGATCGACCCCGTGCAGGCGGTGGTGCAGGTCGAGGACTACCTCTACGCGACGAGCCAGATGGCGCAGACGACGCTGCGGAGCATCCTGGGGCAGGCGCACCTCGACGAGCTGCTGTCCGAGCGCGAGCGCCTCGGGCAGATGCTGCAGGAGGTCATCGACCTGCACACCGACCCGTGGGGCGTGAAGGTCTCGCAGGTGGCGGTCAAGGCCGTGGACCTCCCGCACGAGATGGTGCGGGCCATGGCCCGGCAGGCGGAGTCGGAGCGGGAGAAGCGGGCGAAGATCATCCACGCGTCGGGCGAGTTCGAGGCGTCGCGCCAGCTCACGGAGGCCGCGCAGACCCTGGCCAGCGAGCCCACGGCGCTGCACCTGCGCTACCTGCAGACGCTGACGGAGATCGCGGCCGAGAAGAACTCGACCATCGTGTTCCCCATCCCCATCGACTGGCTGCGCGCCTTCCAGGGCCCGGAGAAATGACGATTGGGTAGCTTCATCGGCGCAGGTCCGTTCGACGGCGGCGACGACCTCATCGTCCGGGGCGACCTGGAGACGACGAGCGTCGCCGAGCTGTTCCGCTCGCTGGTGGGCAGCCGCGAGACGGGCATCCTCACGCTGCGCAACGGCGAGATCACCAAGAGCGTGTACATCCAGAAGGGCCGCGTAGTGTATGCGGCCAGCACCAACCCCGACGAGCGGCTGGGCGAGAGCCTGCTGGTGCTGGGCAAGATCACCGCGCGCCAGTACCTGGAGGCCTCGCGCATGATCCGCCCGGGGCGGCGGCTGGGCGGCATCCTGGTCGAGCTGGGCGCCCTGGAGCCGGACGACCTGATCCCGTCGGTCGAGCAGCACGCGCGCGAGATCCTGATGGACCTCTTCGGCTGGGTCCACGGCGAGTACGAGCTCAACATCAAGGACATGGACCCGGACAACGTGATCACGCTCAACATCTCGACCGAGAACCTGATCCTGGAGGGCATCCGCCGCTGCCGGTCCTGGAGCCAGGTGGCGCGCGGGATCGGCGGGATCGACACCGTCTACCTGCCCACCGGCAACACCGAGGTGCTCTTCAAGCTGGAGCTGAGCGCGGAGGAGCAGGAGGTGCTCTCGCACGTGAACGGCCGCTCCACTGTCGAGCACATCTGCGACGTGTCGTACCTGTCGAACTACGAGACCTGCCGCGTGCTGTGGGCGCTGGACGTCCTGGGCGTGGTCAAGCGGGTGCAGGGGGCGGCGGAGGCGCACGCCGCCGGCGAGGGCGCGCGCGAGCACCAGAAGATCCTGGACCTGGAGGGGATCGTCGAGACCTTCAACTCCATGTTCGGGCGGATCTACGGGTTCCTGCAGGGCCGCGTGGGCGGTGGCGTCGACGAGTTCATGGACACGGCGCTCGACGAGGTGGGCCGGCAGTACGGCGCGCTGTTCGAGGGCGTCGACCTCAAGCACTACGGGCGCGCGGACTACGAGCAGATGCTCGCGAACATCGCGGACCTGCCGGCCGACCAGCGCAAGGCCATCATGGTGTCGGGGCTCAACGAGCTCATGTACGTGATGCAGCTGCAGGTGCGGACGCGCTACGGAAAGCAGGAGGAGGCGGTGGTGGCGGGCCTCATCAAGGAGGGGCTGCGGCGTTTGAGCGGATCCTGACGCGGCCGGCTGCGGGGGATGCCGTAAGATAGACGGGACGGGGAGGCGATTTGGCGCATCAGGACGACTACTTCTACGAGATCCAGCTCAGCAACAAGCAGCTCGTGTTCTATTTCATGGCCGGCGCCACCGGGCTCATCCTGAGCTTCCTGGCCGGCGTGATGGTCGGGCGCGGCGTGGACCAGGGGGCGGACGTGCAGGCCGCCCGCGGCACGCCCGTCGAAGAGCGCGTGGTGACGGAGGAGACCGTCCGTCCGGCGCCTCCGGCGGCCGAGGAGCTGACCTACGCCCAGCGGCTGGAGAGCGACAAGGCCGACGAGGGGCTCGAGAAGCCGGCCCCGGCCGCGCGCACGATCGCGGACAAGCCGCCGACCGCCTCCGCGCCCGCCGCCGTGGCGTCGGCGCCGGCCGCGACGCTGCGCGAGGCCCCGGCGCAGTCCCAGGCTCCCGCGCCACCCGTGACGACCCGGCCCGAGCCGAAGCCGTCCGCGAAGCCGGCCACGCCGCCGCGCACCGCGGCCGCCGAGGCGCCCGCGGCCCGGGGACAGTTCACGATCCAGGTGGGTGCGTTCAAGGACCGCGCGAGCGCCGATGCCATCATGGGCCGCCTCAAGGGCAAGGGGTTCGCGGCCTACGTGGTGGCTCCGGCGAACCCCGACGGGCTCTTCAACGTGCGCGTCGGCTCCTTCGGCGCCCGTCCCGACGCCGAGCGCGTCCAGACCCGCCTGCGGGACCAGGAGAAGTTCAAGCCGTTCATAGTCAAGAACTGATCAGGGGGGCGGCTGCGTCGCCGCCCCCCTGAGACCCCCCGCGCTCGCGCCGGGAGTGAATCCCGTCGCTCGCTTGGCCCGTGGCCGTCGGTTCGAACCAGGATGGGGCGTCTCAACATATGAACAGCGATCGCTCCGTGACGATCGAGCGCCTGCCGGCCTGGGCGCGCAAGGGCGATCCGCTCTCGCCGGCCGCGCGGTCGGTGCGCGTGCTGCTCCGGGAGCAGCGGCTGCACACGGTCTGCGAGGAGGCGCGCTGCCCGAACCTCTCCGACTGCTTCAGTCGGGGCACGGCGACGTTCATGCTCCTCGGCGACCGGTGCACGCGCCGGTGCGACTATTGCTCGGTCGACACGGCGCGTCCGCTGCCGGTCGACGCGGAGGAGCCGGCGCGCGTGGCCGACGCGGCCCATCGGCTGGGCCTGCGCTACGTGGTGCTGACGTCGGTGGCGCGGGACGACCTGCGCGACGGGGGCGCCTCCCAGTTCGCGGCGTCGGTCCACGCGGTCCGCCTGAAGCTGCCCGAGGCCGAGATCGAGGTGCTGACGCCCGACTTCAAGGGCGACCAGGACGCGCTGCGCTCGGTCCTGTCGTCCGCGCCCGACGTGTTCAACCACAACATCGAGACGGTGCCGCGGCTGTTCCCCCAGGTGCGCGCGCAGGGTGACTACGCGCGGAGCCTCCGCCTGCTCTCGGACCTCAAGCGGCTGCGTCCCGGCCAGGTCACGAAGAGCGGGCTCATGATCGGCCTGGGGGAGACGGACGACGAGGTCGTGGGCGTGCTGGCCGACCTGAGGTCGTGCGGCGTCGACATCGTGACGCTCGGCCAGTACCTGCAGCCGACCCGTGCCCACCGGCGCGTCGATCGCTACGTCACTCCCGAGGGCTTCGCGTCCCTGGAGCGCCGCGCGCGCGAGCTGGGCTTCCCGACGGTCTACTCCGGCGTGTTCGTGCGCTCGTCGTTCCACGCGGCCGAGGTGTTCCACGGCCGCGGCGCCGCGGCCCCTCCCGCGTGAACGTCACCCAGTGGCCCGGCTGGCGCGGCGAGGCGCTGGCGGCTCTGTCCGGCGTCCTGCTCGCGCTGTCCTTCCCCAAGTTCGGCCACTGGTCGCTGGCCTGGATCGCGCTGGCGCCCCTGCTGATGGCGGTGGCGGCGGCCCCGACCGGCCGGAGCGCGTTCCGGCGCGGCTACGTCACCGGCGCGGTCTCGTCCATCGGGATCGTCTACTGGACCGAGGCCGTCGTGGTCCAGTTCGGAGGGCTGCCGCTGGTGGTGGGCATCGTCGTGATGGTGCTCCTCAGCCTCGCGCTCGCCTTGTTCCCGTCGCTCTTCGCGTGGATGGTGTGGCGCTGGGTCCGTCGCTTCGGGGCCGCGGCGGTGCTGCTCGCGCCCGTCGCCTGGGTCGCCACGGAGATCCTGCGCGCGCACACGCTGTTCCGCTTCTCCTGGTGCCTGCTGGGCTACAGCCAGCACTCGAACCTGCCCTTCATCCAGATCGCGCAGTACGGCGCGGTCTACGTCGTGTCCCTGGTGGTGGCGGCCTCGAGCGCGGTCCTCGCGTACCTGGCCCTGGCCCGGACCCCGAGGGCGCGCGCGGGCGCCGCGTCCGGGCTGGTGATCCTGGTCTGGGCCGTCGGCATGCACGGGGCCTGGATGCTCTCCCGTCCGATCGCTTCCTCCGGACGCGTCCGCGTGGGACTGGTGCAGGCCTCCATCCGCCAGGACGAGAAGTGGGACCCGGCCCGGGCCTGGAGCAACATCGACCGCCACGTCGCGCTCACCCAGCGCGCGGCCGACCGCGGCGCGCGGTTCGTGGTCTGGCCGGAGTCCGCGGTGCCGTTCTACTTCGACCACACGCCGGGGCTCGGGGCCCAGCTGCGCCAGCTGGCCCAGACCCGCCGGCTGCACCTGCTGTTCGGCAACGACGACCGCGACGCGCGCGGCGAGGGGCGCATCCGCTACTTCGTGGGCGCCAAGATGCTCGACCCCGGCGGCGAGCTGGTGCTGCGCTACCACAAGCTGCGCCTGGTGCCGTTCGGCGAGTACGTGCCCATGCAGCCGCTGCTGACGCTGGGCGGCCGCTACGCCGCCAAGCTGGTGGACCAGGTCGCGGACTTCACGCCCGGCAGCGAGCACGTGCTGGGCCAGGTCGAGGGCCACCCGGTGGGGGCCACCATCTGCTACGAGGCGATCTTCCCCGACCTGGTGCGCGGGTTCGCGGCGGGCGGGGCGGAGATGCTGGTCAACATCACGAACGACGGCTGGTACGGCCGCACCTCGGCTCCGTACCAGCACCTGGCCATGGCCGGCTTCCGCGCGGTCGAGAACGGCAAGTACCTGGTGCGGGCCGCCAACACCGGCATCACCGCGGTCGTGGATCCGCGCGGGCGCGTGCTGGAGAAGACCGCGCTGTTCGAGGAGACGGTCCTGGTGCGCGACGTGCCCTTCGTGCCCGGCACGACCTTCTACGCCCGGCACGGGGACGTGTTCGCCTGGACCTGCTTCGCGGCGGCGGTCGTCCTCACGGGAGCGACGCTACGAAAAGTACAATGACGAGTGGGAGGGAACGACGTGGCTGACGACCTGATGCAGCGCTTCTCCGACCTGGCAGCGAGGGCCGCGGACATTCGCGGCTATCTTTGAGGACGGCAAGCTGCGTGACGAGCTGGGCCGCCTCGAGACGAGGATGGCCGACCCCGACTTCTGGAAGGACCAGCAGGAGGCGCAGAAGGTCCAGAGGCGCCGCAAGCGGATCGAGGCCGACCTCGACCTGCTGAAGCGCCTGCGCTCGCAGGAGGACGACACGAAGGTCCTCCTGGAGTGGCGCGAGGCGGGGGAGGACGTCGACAAGGACCTGAGGCCGGCGCTCGACGCGCTCACCGGGACGATCGAGGGCGCCGAGACCCAGAAGATGCTCGGCGGCGAGCACGACCGCGCGGACGCGATCCTCTCGATCAACGCGGGCGCGGGCGGCACCGAGAGCCAGGACTGGGCCGAGATGCTGCTGCGGATGTACCTGCGCTGGTGCGACCGCCACGGGTTCAAGCGCGACATCACCGACATCCAGGCGGGCGAGGAGGCGGGCATCAAGAGCGTGACCGTCCTGGTGCACGGCGAGTACGCCTACGGCAACCTGGCGGTCGAGGCGGGCGTGCACCGCCTCGTGCGCATCAGCCCCTTCGACTCCGCCGCCCGCCGGCACACCTCGTTCGCGTCCGTGTTCGCCTGGCCCGAGATCGACGAGGAGATCGAGATCGAGATCCAGGACAAGGACCTGCGCGTCGACACCTACCGCTCCAGCGGCGCCGGCGGGCAGCACGTCAACGTCACCGACTCCGCGGTGCGCATCACCCACCTGCCGACGAACATCGTGGTCTCCTGCCAGAACGAGCGCAGCCAGATCCGCAACCGGGAAGTGGCCATGAAGGTGCTGAAGGCCCGCCTCTACGACCTGGAGCTGCAGAAGCAGAAGGCGAAGCTGGACGCGGTCGAGAGCGCCAAGAAGGACATCGCCTTCGGCAGCCAGATCCGGTCGTACGTCATGCAGCCCTACCGCATGGTCAAGGACCACCGCACCAAGTACGAGGTGGGCGACGTGGACCGCGTGATGGACGGCGACCTGGACGGGTTCATCAAGGCCACGCTGATGGCCAAGGCCAAGGGCACCCTGGGTCAGGCGGCGGCGGGTGAGGACGTGTAGGTGGGCCGGGCCGCTCCTCGCGGCCTCGGTCCTTCTCGCCTGCGAGCGGACGGCCGCGACCGCTCCGCCGCCTCCGGCGTCCGCGGCCCCCGGCGGGCCGACGCTCGCGTACGAGCGCACCGTCGGCGGCAACCAGGACCTGTACGTCACCGGGGCGGACGGCAAGGAGCGCCGCCTCACGAACGAGGCGGGCACGGACATGCTGCCGCGCTACAGCCGCGACGGGAAGACGATCTACTTCGCGTCCGAGCGCACCGGCAACTGGCAGCTCTACACGATCCCGGCGGAGGGCGGGCCCGCGCGCCGCGTCCGCACCAACGCGTTCCGCGAGTGGCAGGTCGAGCCGTCCCCGGACGGGCGCAGCATCGCCTTCCTCTCGAACCAGGGCGGCCCGGAGCAGCTCTGGGTGATGGACCTCGCGTCCCAGGCGCAGCGCATGATCGTCGCGCACGGCCGCAAGACCATCTTCGGCAACCCGTCCTGGAGCCCGGACGGCCGCCGCCTCACGTACTCGTCCAACGCGGAGGTCGGGCACCAGATCTACGTGGCGAACGCGGACGGCACCGGCGAAACGCGCATCACCGGTTACCGCCGCGGAGGGTGCGAGCCGCGCTTCCACCCCGACGGGCGTCACGTGCTCCACATCAGCCGCGGGCACCTGGCCGAGAAGAGCCGCATCGTCCAGCGTGACCTCACGACGGGGGAGGAGAAGGTGCTCGTGGACTGGCCGGCCCTCAACTACACCCCGACCTACTCGCCCGACGCGAGCGAGGTGGCGTTCACGTCGAACGTCACGGGCGACTGGGTGGTCTATCGCCAGCGCCTGGCCGACGGGAAGTCGTGGCGCGTCACCTTCGGGCCCGGATCGGCCCGCTCGCCGGAGTACAGGCCGTAGGCGATGATGCGCCAGACGAGCGAGCGCCTCGCAATCACCACCAGGCGTGGGCTCAACGAGATCACGTCCGCGGTGGAGGCGGTGGTCGAGGCGTCGCGCGTGCGCGAGGGGCTCTGCACCGTCTTCATCCGCCACACCTCGGCCAGCCTCCTCATCCAGGAGAACGCCGACCCCGCGGTCCAGCGGGACCTGGAGGCGTTCCTCTCGCGCCTCGTGCCCGAGGGCGACCCGCTCTACACCCACACCGCGGAGGGCGACGACGACATGCCCTCGCACGTGAAGGCGGCGCTCACGCGGACGAGCGAGCCGATCCCGATCGCGGATGGCCGGCTGGTGCTGGGGACCTGGCAGGGGCTCTACGTCTGGGAGCACCGCCGGCGGTCGCACCGCCGCCAGGTCCACGTCCACGTGATCGGAGAGTAGCCGCCCGGCGCTTCAGGGGGCCGCAGGCGCGGCGGCGGCCGACGCGTACGACGAGCGGGGCTCGGTCCCGGCCACGAACGCCTCCATGCGCACCCCGGGCGTGCCCGCGGGAGCGGGACGCCCGCTCCCGTCGACGGGAACGAACACGATGTTGGCGGGGACGGGCAGATCCTCGATGGGCTTGTCCTTCGTGGCGGACGCCCAGAACTCCATCCAGATGGGGAGCGCGGTGCGCGCGCCGTCCTGCCCGCGGCCGAGGCTGAGGGCCTTTTCGTCGAACCCGATCCACACCGCGGCGGCCAGCGCGGGCTCGTAGCCCACGAACCAGCCGTCGGTCCAGTCGCTGGTGGTGCCCGTCTTGCCGGCGATGGGCCGCTTGAGCGAGCGCGCCCGCGCGGCGGTGCCCCGCTCGACGACGCCCTTCAGGAGGCTCGTCATGATGTACGCCGTGTCGGCGCGGACGGTGTCCGACGCGGAGGGCCGCGCCTCCTCCACGATGTTCCCCTCGCGGTCGGTGATGCGCGAGACGTACATCGGCTTCATGCGCAGCCCCTGGTTCGCGAAGGTCCCGAACGCGGAGGCCATCTCGAGCGGCGTGGCCTCGCCGGCTCCGATGGCGAGCGGCAGGTACGGCTGCAGGGGCCCGGTCAGCCCGAACCGCTGCGCGTACTCGAGACCGGTCTTGATGCCGATGGCCTGGAGCGTCTTGATGGCGGGGATGTTCCGGCTCTGCTCCACCGCGCGCCGCAGCGGGATGGGACCCCAGAACGTGAAGTCGTAGTTGTGTGGCGACCAGACGCTCTGGTTGTCGGGGAACGAGATGGGGGAGTCCACGATCACCGTCGACGGCGTGTAGCCTGCCTTCTCGAGCGCCGCGGCGTAGACGATCGGCTTGAAGGCCGAGCCCACCTGGCGGAAGGCCTGCGTGGCCCGGTTGAACTTGCTGCGGTCGAAGTCGTACCCGCCGACCATGGCCCTGACGGCCCCGGTGCGCGGCTCGACCGCCACCAGCGCGCCCTCCAGCTTCGGGTCCTGCTCGAGCTGGACCTGCGCGATCTTCTGGTCGCCCGCCTCCTTCAGCGACTCCACCAGCACGGGCACGATCGCCCCCTTGGGGAGCGCGTCCGCCACGTTCGTGCGGCGCGTCCAGGCGATGTCGCGGGCCGTCAGCGCCGCGCGGTAGTCGCCCACCTGGACGACCGCGAGCGACCGGTCCGAGTTGAGGACGACGCCGTGCACGATGGTGCCCGCCTGGAGCGGCTGGTCCCACTCGTCGAGCTTCACCACGTCGGGGAAGCGGCCGTCCTGCAGCACCGTCGCCTCGGGCCGCACGTAGCCGCGTGCCTTGCGGTCGAGGCGGCGCAGGCCCTGGCGCAGCGCCTCCGTGGCCGCCTTCTGCATGCCGGGGTCGAGCGTCGTGTACACGCGCAGGCCGCCCTGGTAGATGCGCTGGCTGCCGTACTCGCGCTCCAGGTACTTGCGGATCTCCTCCAGGAAGTAGGGAGCGATCGAGGGCGCGTCGCGGTGCAGGGCCAGCGCCAGCGGCTGCGCCTGGGCGCGTTCCGCCTCGTCGCTCGAGATGTACTTCTCCTCCAGCATCCGCTGCAGAACGTGGTTGCGCCGCCGCAGGGCCGCCTCGGGCTGGTCCAGGGGCGACAGGCGCGTCGGGTTCTGGGGCAGCCCGGCCACCAGCGCCGCTTCCGCGAGCGTCAGGTTCTTGATCGACTTGCTGAACAGGAACTGGCTGGTGGCCTCGACGCCGTAGTTGCCGTTGCCGAAGTACACCTGGTTGCAGTACAGCGTGAAGATCTCCTCCTTCGTGAAGTTCTTCTCGATCTGGAAGGCGAGGATGATCTCCTTGATCTTGCGCTCGTAGGTCTTCTCCGGCGTCAGGAACAGCACGCGCGAGAGCTGCATGGTGAGCGTCGAGAAGCCCTGTCCCTTGCGGCCGGAGCGCAGGTTGGAGATGGCGGCGCTGGGGACGCGCCAGAGGTTGACGCCGATGTGCTTCCAGAAGTCCTCGTCCTCGACCGCGACCACCGCGTTGCGCAGCTGGGGCGGGATGTCCTGGAAGCCGACGATGACCCGCCGCTCGATGGCGAACGTGCCCAGCAGCCCGCCGTCGGCCGCGTAGACCTCGGTGATGATGTTGGGCTCGAAGTTCTCGAGGGACGAGACCTGCGGCAGGTCCGACTCGTAGGCGAGGTAGATGCCGGCGAACGCGCCCAGCAGGATCGCGCCCGCGAACAGCGCCGCCAGCCCCGCCCGGCGCAGCATGGACGTGGGAGGCGGAGTCGCGATCGGCGGCACGAAGAAACTATAGCTTAGGCGGACCGCCGGCCGGCATTCGACGTGGGGCGGCTATTGATCCCGGCTCCGCTCGCGCCGGACTGCGCCGCGCTCGTTGCCGCCGTCGTTCTTGGGCGGAGGCGGAGGAGGTGGCGGGGGCGACTGGCGCTCTGGCTTGGGCTCGGTGCGGATCTGCCGCGGCTCCGCGCGGGGCGTGTCCTGCTGCCGCGACCGCTGGCGCGGGCTCGCCTGCTCGTCGCGCGGCGGAGGAGCGGCCCGCTCGTCGTCGCGCTTCCTCAGCTTGTCGAACCAGGGGCGCAGCGCCTCGCGGTCGCCGTCCTCGGTGCGCGAGGCCTCCGGGCGGCGCCGGACGGCCGCGTCCGGCCGAGGGCTGGGGGTGGCCTCGGGGCTGGGCTGCTGGAACATCGCGCGCCGGCCGCCCCAGCTCCAGACGTCGGGCGATTCCCGCGCGTCCTGGCGCACACCGCTGTCGGCCGGCTCGCGCCGTCCGCGGGGCGACCACGAAGGGTTCCTGGCCTCGCCGTCCTTCGTCTCGCGCTCGCGCTCAGCCTCGCTCTCGTAGCGCGTGCGCGCGACGGGGCGTGGGATGGTCGTCTGGTTGTCCGTGCGCAGCTCCGGCACCGTGTCGCCGACGCCGGGCCGCGCGCGGACGTTGCGCGGCACCGCGCCCTCCGCGACCGTGCCCTCCCGCGTGATGCGCGCGCGCGCCATGTCGACCGGACGCATCTGGGCGACCGGCACCGCCGTCGCGTCCACGCGGCGCCGGGCCACGTCGCGCGACGCCAGGTCCACGCGCCGCACGTACGTCCACGGGGACGAAGAGGCCACCGAGCCCCGCGGCACCGCGCGGCCGCGGTGCTGCACCACGACCGCCTGGTTGCCGTATCCCAGCGGGCACCAGCCCACGTAGTCGTGCCCGGCGGACCAGGAGACCCAGCCCGGACCCCACGTGTTGCCGGGGATCCAGTACCACCCGCTCGCGTAGCCCCACCGGCCGTAGTGCGACGGGGCCCAGCCCCACGGCTCGCTGGGCACCCACGTCCATCCGTACGCGGTCCAGGCCCAGCGGCCGAAGCTGTACGGCGCCCACGAAGACGACACGTACGGCCGCCAGACGTTGCCGACGCCCGCCTCGAAGGACCAGGCGCCGTGGTTCTGGAAGTCCTCCGCGAACGGGCTCAGCTCCTCGGGCAGGTACTCGTTGCCACGTGCGGTGCCGGTCGGGCCGCCCAGCTCCGCGTCCCAGCGCGCGAAGTCGTCGGGCGCCTCGCGCCTGTCGAAGCGATCGGGCCCCAGGATGCGGTCGCCGCGGCGGGCGAAGGCGCGCTCGCCGCTGCGCACGCGCGCGCGGTCGGCCGCGTCGAGGGACGCGTCCCCTTCGAACACCGAAAGGCGGGTCTCGCCCTCGACCGCGTCCACGCGGTACACGCCGCGCGCCTGCAGGCTGGCGGCGGCGCTGGGGGTCTCGATCAGGAACTCGGGGGAGCGCGACCCGTCCTGCTGGTGGACGTAGACGCTGCCCGACCACAGGCGCAGGACGACCTGGCCGCCGTTCTGCCGGTCGTATCCGTCGTAGTCGAGCTTGCTGCGGCTGTCGACGCGCAGGAGCGAGCCGTCGGCGAAATGGAGCTCGATGCGGCCGCGGGCATCCGTCCACACGCGGTCCCCGGGCAGGAACGGCATGTTGGGGACCGCTTCCTCCGAGCTGGTCTCGGTCGCGCTCTGCAGCGTGACCCCCGGCTCGACCACGCGCACGCGGGCGTGCCGGAAAGGCTCCTCGGCCGAGGCCAGGCCGAGCGGGACGGCCAGCACGGCGGCGAACGCGACCAGACGGCCTGTCATGACGTGCCCCCTCGCAGGTCCTTCACGGTCTCACGGAATGCAAGCGGTGTGCCGCAGGTCACAGCCATCAAGTGCCATTGATTCAATGATTTAAAACAGCATGAAACGGCTCCCGACTGTCCCCGGCGCAGGTCAGCCGCGCGCCTACTGGACGATATCGGTGACGAACAGCGTGTTGGTCCGGGCGTCGAACTCCACGGTCCCGCGCGGCGACAGGAAACGGCGCAGCAGCGGCGCCAGCTCCTGGGCCCGGGCGTACGAGAGCCGATACGTGTTCGTTCGAAGCGGGCGCGCCAGGGCGCGGGCCTCGTCGAGCTTCCGCCGCTCCGCCGCCTCCGCGATCAGCTTGGAGGCGGGGGCCACGCGCACGATGTCGCCCTCGGCCTCGTGCGCCAGCCCGCAGGAGCGGAGCGCCAGGTCGAGGACCGTGGGCCACTCGACGTCCTTGAGCGTGAGCGTCAGCCTGCAGGACACGCCCGCGTCGGCCACCACCTGGAAGCCGCCGACCTCGGCGAGGAGACGCACGACGTCGATGACGTTCGCGTCCTTGACGTCGATCGAGAGCTTCGTGGGCCCGGTCGGCGTCTGGGCCAGGGCCAGTGCCAGCAGGAGGGTGCTCATGACTCCGTGAGCGTAACGCCAAACGCTTCGGGGTTGAAGAGGGAAAGGTTCGCTGATAGACTCGTCGCTTCGTCCCGCCGCCGGAGTGGCGGAATTGGCAGACGCGCACGGTTCAGGGCCGTGTTGGCTTCGGCTAGTGTGGGTTCAAGTCCCACCTCCGGCACCAAAAAACAGTCGATGCATCCTCACGCGCTGCGTTGCTCGTCGCTCGCGTAGCCGTCAGTACGCGTCGCTCCTCGTCGCCTTGCGCGTGAGGCGCCTCGACTGTTTCTTGGACTGGCTTCCGGAATGACGACTACGGCATCGGACGTCGGCGCTTTCGCGCCTCGTCAGGCCTCCAGCCCCACCTCGATTCGAACCATGGGCTGACAGGGAAGCGGCGGGCCGTTAGGCTGGATACAAGAATGGGTATGCGGGATCAGGTCGTGGGATTGCTCCACGCGGAGCGGAAGCCCGTCTCCGTGCGGGAGCTGGTGAAGAGGCTGCGTCTCGAAGGGGACCAGCGCAGGGAGCTGAAGTCGGTATTGAGGAAGCTGATCGGTGACGGTGAGGTCGTGAACGTGCGGGGGGCCCGGGTGGGCCTTCCCGACCGGATGAACCTGGTGGTGGGGCGGCTGTCGTGCAGCCCGTCCGGATACGGGTTCGTGACGCCGGAGCGGCGTGGGCTGTCGGACGTCTACGTCTCGGCCGTGAACATGAAGGAGGCGCTGCAGGGCGACCGGGTGGTGGTGCGCGTGGAGCGCGTCTCGCCCAAGGGGCCCGAGGGTCGGGTCATCCGCGTGCTGGAGCGCGCGCTCACGCGCCTGGTGGGCCGCTACGAGGAGGACGGACGTTTCGGCGGCCACGTGGTGCCGTTCGACAAGCGCGTGCTGCACCAGCTGTTCGTCCCGCCGGGCCAGGAGGGGGGAGCCGCGTCGGGGCAGATGGTGAGCGCCGAGATCACGCGCCCGCCGACGGCCACGCGCAACCCGACCGGCCGCGTGCTGGAGGTGCTGGGGCGCCTGGCGGACAAGGGCGTCGACCTCAAGGTCGTGATGGCCAAGCACGCGCTGCCGGACTCGTTCCCGCCCGAGGTGGAGGAGGAGGCGGCCCGCGTGCCCCGGTCCGTGCGCGACGAGGACCGCGCCGGCCGGACGGACTTCCGTCCCTGGCCGACCATCACGGTCGACCCCGAGACCGCGCGCGACCACGACGACGCGATCAGCCTCGACCGCCTGCCCAACGGGCACTGGCTGCTGGGCGTGCACATCGCGGACGTCGCGCACTACGTGCCGGAGGGCTCGCCGCTGGACCAGGAGGCGTACCTGCGCGGGACCTCGGTGTACTTCCCGGACCGCGTGGTGCCCATGCTGCCGCACGCGCTCAGCAGCGGCATCTGCAGCCTGGTCGAGAACCAGGATCGCCTGACGCAGTCGGTGGTGCTGGAGCTGGACGGCAAGGGGCGGGTGGTCAAGGCCGAGTTCCACGACGGGGTCATCCGCAGCGCCGCGCGCCTGTCGTACCAGCAGGCGCAGGCGATCGTGGACGGCGACCCGCAGGTGCGCGGGACGCACGCCTCGCTCGTGGGCCTGGTCGGGCGCATGGACGAGCTGGCGAAGCTGATGCGCAAGCAGCGCTACGTGCGCGGGTCGCTGGACTTCGACCAGCCGGAGCCGAAGCTCGTCCTCGACGAGTCGGGCGAGGTGGCCGGCATCGTGGCGCACGAGCGGCTGGACAGCATGCGCGTGATCGAGGAGTTCATGCTGGCCGCGAACGAGGCGGTCGCCGAGAAGCTGTCGAGCGCGGGGGTGGGCGCGCTCTTCCGCATCCACGAGCAGCCCGACCCCGAGAAGGTCGAGGAGTTCTGCGACCTGGTGGCCTCGCTCGGCTACCGCGTGCCGGCCCACCTGGAGCAGGTCCGCCAGGAGGACTTCCAGCGCATCCTGCGCCAGATCGAGGGCAAGCCGGAGCAGCGGCTGGTCTCCTACCTGCTGCTGCGCACCATGAAGCTGGCGCGCTACCACGAGGAGAACCTCGGGCACTTCGGCCTGGCCACCGAGATGTACGCCCACTTCACGAGCCCCATCCGCCGCTATCCGGACCTGGTGGTGCACCGCGCGCTGCGCGCCCTGCGCCAGGGGCTCCCTTCGGCGCTCTCGCAGGACCGGCTGGCGGAGATGGGACGCCACCTCTCCGAGCGCGAGCGGATCGCGTCGGACGCCGAGCGCGAGCTGACCGAGTGGAAGAAGGTCCGCTACATGTCGGACAAGATCGGCGAGGTCTACCCGGGCTACGTGACCGGCGTACAGTCGTTCGGCCTGTTCGTCGAGCTGGACGGCGTCTACGTGCAGGGCCTCGTGCACGTCTCGTCCCTCGGAGACGACTACTACGCCTACGACGAGCGCGCGCACACGCTCAAGGGCGAGAACACCGGGCGCGCCTACCGCCTGGGCGACGCCGTGCGCGTGACGGTGGCGAAGGTGGATCTCGAGCAGAGGAAGGTCGACTTCGCGCTGGCGGACCTGCCCGAGCGCGCCGCGAGCGCACGGCTCCGGCCGCCCTCCGCGAGGCCGCGAGCCAGCGCGGGGCGCGCGCCCCGCGCGGGCACGCGGCAGGCGGCCCGCAAGCCGGAGCGCCGGCCGCAGGGGCGGCGAAGGTGATCGCGCCGATGCGCGACAAGGCGGGGCCGTTTCGCTAGAATTACGCCGGATTCCGACAACCGGCTCCCGTTCCGCGGGTGCCCCGTAAGCCCCCACCCTGGAAGGGAGGTCCAACGATGCCGCCGGAAGCACGCAGCGTTTCCCTCAATCTGTCCAGCCGCGAGCTGATCTTCCTGCAGAAGGTCACCCGGCAGGAGTACCACTTCATCACGGACGACGAGCAGGAGGCGCGCCTGCGGCTGCGCGACAAGCTGCTCGAAGGCTTCTTCGACCAGAACGAGAGCCGGATCGTGCTGAACCTGACGCGTGACGAGCTGCTGTTCCTGATCAAGGTCGCGCGCGAGAACTACTCGTTCATCGTGCGGGCCGAGAAGGAGGCGCGGCTGGCCCTGGCCGCCAAGCTGCACAAGACGGCGGAGGCCGTGTTCGGCGTCAGCAGCAAGGTCGAAGACTGACGACATCCCGCGTCCGACTCGACCTGACCGGCTGCCTGCGCGAGACGATCGGCCGCGCGGGCCTGACCGCGCGAGAGCTGGCCCAGGGCACCCGCGCCGCCGTGGCCGGCGGCAAGCGCCTGCGCCGCGCCCTCGACGCCGGCCGCTACGGCTTCGACGCCATCCTGGACGACCGGCGGGCCCTGGAGGCCGCGCGGGCGGAGGGACGGCGCCTCTCGCGCCTGGCCGACACGCTGGTCGTGGACGGGATCGGCGGGTCCGCGCTGGGTGCCTTGGCGCTGGAGGCCGCGCTGCGTCCGAAGCGCAAGCGCCTGGTCATCCTGGACAACGTCGATCCCGAGGTGGTCTCGGCGCGGGTTCGGTCCCTGGACCCCACGCGCACCGCGGTCAACGTCGTCACCAAGTCCGGCGGCACCGCGGAGACCGCGGCCAACATGCTGATCCTCCTCGACTGGATGGAGAAGCGGCTGGGCGCGTCGTACGTGAAGCGCTGGTGCGCGACGACGGACCCGGAGCAGGGCGAGCTGCTCAAGCTGGCCCGCCGGCTCGGCATGCCGACGCTGGCGGTCCCGCCCAACGTCGGCGGGCGGTTCTCGGTCCTGACCGCGGTCGGCCTGCTGCCCGCCGTGTTCCTGGGCCTCGACGTCGACGCGCTGTTGAAGGGCGCGCGCGACATGCGCAAGCACTGCTGGACCGCGGCGCCCGAGCGCAACGCGGGGGTGATGGGCGCGGTCGTGCTCTACCTGATGGCACGCAAGCGCGCGCGCAACATCCAGGTGCTGATGCCGTACGCGGGCAGCCTGGTGGCGCTGGCCGACTGGTACAAGCAGCTGTGGGCGGAGAGCCTGGGCAAGCGCCTCGACCGTAAGGGGCGCGTGGTCGAGACCGGGCAGACGCCGGTGACCGCGCTGGGCGCGACGGACCAGCACTCCCAGGTGCAGCTCTACATGGAGGGCCCGCACGACAAGGTCGTGACCTTCCTGGAGGTCGAGGAGTTCCGTCCCGACGTCCGCATCCCGCGCCTGCACGCCGACCTGGCCACGACAGGCTACCTGGGCGGGCGCACGCTGGGGGAGCTGCTCAACGCCGAGCGGCGTGGCACCGAGATCGCGCTCACGCAGTCGGGACGTCCATGCTTCGCGTACCTGCTGCCCCGCATCGACGCGCACGTCGTCGGCCAGCTCATCTACCTTTTCGAGTTCCAGACCGCGCTGTCGGGCGAGCTGTACGGCATCGACGCGTTCGACCAGCCGGGGGTCGAGGCGGGGAAGGTGGCCGCCTACGCGCTGATGGGCCGCGAGGGGTACGAGAAGGACGCGGCCCGGCTGCG
>JAICEW010000011.1 GCA_025923995.1 Vicinamibacteria bacterium
CACCCGCCTGGTCGAGACGTTCCCCGAGCGCTTCGACAGGTACTTCGAGCCGTTCGTGGGCGGCGCCAGCGTGTTCCTGGCGCTGCAGCCCCGCCGCGCGGTGCTGTGCGACCGCAACGCGTGGCTGGTCGACACCTACCTCGCGGTGCGCGACCAGCCGGGCGAGGTCGCGCGCGAGCTGCGCGCCCTGCGCAACACGCGCCACGACTACCTGCGCATCCGCGCGCTCGACCCGCGGGCGCTGCCCCCCGCGCTGCGGGCCGCGCACCTCGTGTACCTCAACAAGACCTGCTTCCGCGGGCTCTTCCGCGTCAACCGCGCGGGGCGCTTCAACGTCCCGTACGGCGCCTACGCGCGCCGCTACTTCGACCCCGGGAACCTCGAGCGCTTCGCCGAACGCCTGGCGGGAGTCGACCTGCGGTGCGGCGACTTCGAGGAGGGGCTCGAGGGCATCACGGCGCGCGACTTCGCCTATCTCGACCCGCCGTACCACAAGCTCGGGGGCTACTCGGACTTCAACCGCTACACGGACGCGCCCTTCGCCGAGGCCGACCACGAACGGCTGGCGGCCGCCTGCCGTGCGCTCGATCGCCGCGGCGTGCGGTGGGCCGTGACCCAGAGCGAGACCGCGCTGGTGCGGGGGCTGTTCGCCGGCTTCCGGGTGAGACGGATCGCCGCTCGCCGCGAGATCAACCTGGCCTCCGGCCGCCGCGACATCCTGGAGCTGCTGATCACGAACGGCTGAAGCGCCTCAGCCGGCGCGCAGCACCTCGGCGGCGTCCACGCGCGTCGCGCGCCAGGCCGGGTGGAGCGAGACCACCAGCCCGAGCACCGCCAGGCCCGCGATCGCGAGGGCCGGCGCGGCGTCGAGCACGCCCGTCTCGAACAGCAGCCCGGACAGGAGGCGCGCCGACGCCGCCGAGAGCAGGAGCCCCGCGCCCACGCCCCAGAGCACCAGCCTTAGCGCGTAGCGCCCGACCCAGGCCAGCACGCGTGAGCGGTCGGCGCCCACCGCCATGCGGATGCCGATCTCGCGCGTCCGCTCGCGCACGCGGTGCGTGAGGATGCCGTGGATGCCCAGCAGCGCGAGCAGCGCGGCCGTCACCGCGAAGGCGGACAGCACGCGCATCGTCTGCCGGTCGCGCGCGTACGTCGCGCCCAGCAGGTCGTCGAGAGCGTGCAGGGAGTGTGGCGGCATCGTCGGGTCCAGCTCGTGCAGCGCGGCGCGCACCGCCGGCGCCAGGTGGCGCGGGTCCCCGGCCGCGCGCACCGCCATGTTCATGACCAGGTACGGCTTCTGCGCGTGCGGCAGGTAGATCTCGAGCCGCGGCGGCTGGCGCGGCCCGCCGAACCGCACGTCGTCCACCACCCCCACGACGTCGTAGGGGTAGGTGCCGGCCGTGCTGTAGTCGACCACCAGGCGCCGGCCGATCGCGCGTCCGTCCGGCCACAGCGTGCGGGCCAGGCCGCGGCTCAGGATCACCGTGAGCGCCCCGTCGGGGCCGTCGCGCCCGTCGAAGCCGCGTCCGTCCACGACACGCATGCCGAGCGTCTCGAAGTAGCGCGGCGTGATCACGCGCACCCAGGCGCGCCAGCGCGCGTGCTCGTTCTCGGGCGCGCCGTCGGGCCAGATCGGGCGGTCGAAGTCGGGACCCACCGGGCTCGACGGCAGCGCCGTCGCGCCGCCGGCGGCCACCACGCCCGGCAACGCCTCCAGCCGCTCGACCAGCTGCGCGTAGTACGTGCGGCTCCTCCCCTTCCCGCCGTAGCCCTCCATGTCCAGGAAGAGGGGCGCGACCAGCACGTGCGACGCGTCGAAGCCGGGGTCGACCGCCTGCAGCCGCCGGTAGCTGCGCAGCAGCAGGCTGGCGCCCGCGACCAGCGCGACCGCCATCGCCACCTCCGCGACCACGAGGCCGTCGCGGAGGGAGAGCCGGCTGCCGCCGCGCGCGACGCGCGCCGGCGTTCCGGCCAGGCCCGCGGCGGGCAGGCCGCCCGAAAGGCGCCAGGCGGCGGGCAGGCCCGAGACGTGGGTCGCGGCCGCGACCGCCGCGCAGGCGAACGCGAGCGCCCGCCAGTCCATCGCCACCTCGTGCGCGCGCGGCAGGCCCGCCTCGCTCCGCGCGACGAGCGCTGTTCCCGCGAACGCGAACAGCGCGCCCAGCGCGCCGCCCAGCGCGCAGACCACGAGCGATTCCATCAGGAACTGGCGGACCAGCCGCCCCCGCGACGCGCCCAGCGCGAGGCGGACCAGCGCCTCGTGCTCCCGCTCCAGCCCGCGCGCCAGGCTCAGCAGCGCCACGTTCGCGCAGGCGACGAGCAGCACCAGGCCGACCGCAGCCAGCAGCGCCACCAGCGTGCGCCCGGCGTCACCGACCAGGTCCTCGCGCAGCGGCACGAGCGTCACGCTCCAGCCCGCATTGGTGCCGGGGTGCTCGCCCGCGAGGGCGGCCGCGATCCGCCGCAGGTCGTCCTGCGCCTGCGGCAGGCTCACCCCGGGCGCCAGGCGCGCGACCGCCTTGACGTAGTGCTGGTCGCGCGGCTCCTTCCCGCTGAAGCCCCAGGGCAGGTAGACCGCGACACCCGGCTCCGGCATGGCGAAGCCGGCGGGCATCACGCCCACGACCCGGAAAGGCCGCCGCTCCAGGCTCACCGTGCGTCCGACGACGCCGGCGTCGCCGCCGAAGCGGCGGAGCCAGAGCGCGTGGGAGAGGACCAGGACGGGATCAGCTCCGACCGGAGCGGCCGCGTTGTTGAAGAGGCCCGCCGCCGTCTCCTCCGGCGTGAACGTGTGGCCGAGGAGCGCCGGCACGCCCAGGACGCTGAAGAAGTCCTCGGTCACCTGCGCCGTCAGCACCACTTCCGAGTCGGTCCCCAGCGTCAGCGTGCGGCCCATGGTGTAGTGGCCGGCCAGCCCGCGCAGCGCCCGGGTGCGCTGCCGCCAGTCGGCCAGGTTGCCCGAGGCCACGCCGGCCCGCATCACGCCCGCCGCCGGGTTGGTGTCGTGGATGCGGACCAGCCGGTCCGGCTCCGGGAGCGGCAGCGGCTTCAGCACGACCGCGTCCAGCACCGCGAACAACGCCGTGCTCGAGCCCACGCCCAGCGCGATGGTCAGGACGCACGCGGCGAGGAACGCCGGCCGCTGGCGCAGCGTGCGCCACGCGTAGGCGAGGTCGCGGCCCAGCGCGTCGAGCCGCGCGCCCACCCGCGCGTCGCTGAGCGTCTCGCGGACGGCGTCGGGGCTGCCCAGCTCCAGCCGGACCTCCCGCCGCGCCTCGACCTCGCAGAGGCCGGACCGCACCTTCTCCGCGACCGCCAGCTCGACGTGGTGCGCGAGCTCCTCGCGCGATTGCCGGTCCAGTCGGCGCGCATGGCGCAGGTCGTTCCACCACCGCAGCGGGCTCATGCGCGCCTCACGTGGTCTTCAGGATGCGCGTGACCGCCGCCGACACGCGCTCCCAGTCCTCCTGCTCACGCGCCAGCCGCTTCCGGCCCGCCGCGGTGATGCGGTAGACGCGCGCGCGGCGGTTGTTCTCGGACGTCGTCCACTCCGCGCCGATGAGGCCGTCCTTCTCCAGCCGCTGCAGCGCCGGGTAGAGCGAGCCCAGCGTCACCTTGAACACGCCGCGCGACATCTGCTCGATGCGCTGGCCGATGCCGTAGCCGTGCTCGCTGCGGAGCGCGAGCGTCTTGAGGATCAGCAGGTCGAGCTTCTCGGCCGCCAGGGGCGCCCTCCTATCGATGTCGATAGGAACATACGCCCGGGCCGGCCGCTTGTCCATCCAGGCGGCTGGACGTGTCAGCGGTACGGCGCGCCGGACAGGCCGAGGAGCGCCGTCACATCCGCGGCCGCGAGCGGCTGCGGCTGGCCCAGCGCCCGCGCGAGCAGCGTCACGTGCGCCAGGTGCTCGAGCGTCTCCATGCGCCGGAGCGCGGCCTCCAGCGTCTCGCCCACCGTCACCGCGCCATGGTTGGCGAGCAGGACCGCGTTCGCTTCCGCGCAGGCGTCGGCGACGGCGTCGGCCAGGGCCGTGGTGGAGGGTGCCGCGTAGGGCACCAGCGGTACCGGGCCCAGCAGCAGCACCGACTCGGCCAGCAGCGGCTGGTCCAGCGGGACGTGGGCCACCGCGAACGCGGTGGCGAAGGGCGGATGCGCGTGGACCACCGCCCGGACGTCCGGACGCCGGCCATACACCGCGACGTGCATGGAGATCTCGGACGTGACGCGAGGCCCGTGCGCCGGGCCGTGCCCGCTCTCGTCCGTGGCGATCACCAGCTCGGGCGTGAGCTCCCCCTTGCTCACGCCGCTGGCCGTCACCAGCAGGCCGTGGCTCGTGCGCACGGAGACGTTGCCCTCCGCCGCGGTGACGAGGCCCTTGTCGTGCAGCCGCCGGCCCACCGCGATGATCTCGGCGCGCCACGCGTCCAGCTGCGGCTCGATCCGGAACGGGATCGCGATCCTCATGGCTCCTGCACCCTCCTGCTAGTACAGCGTGAACGTCACGGGGGCCAGGGCGACCGTCGCGACCGGCCGCCCGCCCTGCACGGCCGGCGCGAAGACCCACTGGCGTACGGCAGCGACCGCCGCCGCGTCGAGCAGAGGGACGGACCGCGTGACGCGCGCGCGGACGACACGGCCGCTGGCGTCGATCAGGATCTCGACGTGGACGACGCCCTCGACCTTCTTCACGAACGCGTCCTGCGGGTACTCGGGCCGGACCAATCGCAGCAGCCGCGGAGCGCGGTCCGGGTGGGCCACCGGCACCGGCATGTCGCCCGTGCCGCCGATGACGCCGCCCAGCACACCGCCGGGCACGCCCCCGACGACCCCGCCCACCTGTCCGCCTTCCATGCCCTCCGGCACGCCCTGTTCGCTGCCGGTCGGGCTGCCGCCCGCGTCCGAGATGGCCTCGGCGCTCGCGGGGGCCGGCTCGGGCCGGTCCTGCTCGAGCGGTGCGACGAAGGCCGGCGTCGGCCGAGCGACGACGGGCTCGGCCGGTCGCGCCGGCATGCGACGCGTGAGGCCCGGCCCCCTGGGCAACGGAGGTGGTGGAGGGGGCGGGGGATCGTAGACGAGCACGCGGATGGGGTCGCGTTCGACGGGCGGGAGGGCGAGACGGGTCAGCGGAAGAAGGATCACCGCGGCCCCCGCGATCGCGTGTGCGACGAGCGAAAAGGTGGCGGCACGCCCCAGTCGACCGGGTCGCCGTTCACGCGACAGCGATCCGAAGAGGTCCGACACGGCAGGATCTGCGCCCGCGCCCGCGGCGGACGGCAACATGTGCGCGCCGCCCTCGCGGTCCGCGGCCATGAGCCCCACGGATGCCGCGGAATGGGCTCGTCCCACTGGACCCCCGCCACGTCCGGTGCAAGGGGCCTGCCCGGTCGGGCCTAGTAGATCTGGAACCTCACCGGCGCCAGCGCGAGGGTGGCCACGGGTCGTCCGTCCTTCGTGGCCGGCGCGAAGACCCACTGGCGCACCGCGTCCATGGCGGCGTCGTCGAGCAGTGGGACCGAACGGATCACCTTCATCCGGCGCACGCGCCCGCTCGCGTCGATGAGGATCTCCAGCTCCACGGTCCCTTCCACCTTCTGCGAGAAGGCCGGCGGCGGGTACACGGGCTGCACGCGGTGCAACAGGCGCGGGGGCCGGTCCGCGTTCGCGACGGGAAGCGGGAGGTCCCCGGTGCCACCGACGATCCCGTCGGGCACGCCCCAGGGAACGCCGCCCACCAGGCCACCCTTCTTGCCGGCTTCGCTGCCTTCGTCGGTGCCGCCGTCGCTGCCGAGTGGGCTGCCGGTGGACGGCGCGAGATCCTCGGCGGGCGCGACCATCGTCTCGACCGCGACGGGCGCGACAAGGGTGTTCTCCAGCGGCGCGGTCACGGTAGGCGGGTCGGGTGGGCGGGTCCGCGTCGGCGGCGCAGATCCACCGTCGCCCTCAGGCAGCGGCAGCGCGCAGCCGGGCGCACCGACGATCGGGATGTGCCGCAGGTCCCTGGCCGGCGTCGGCAGCGGGCCGACACGGGTGAGGGACCAGGCCGCGAGCAGCGAGAGCCCCAGGCCGTGCGCGAGGAGCGAGACGGGCGCCGCGTAGGCCCGCCCCGGACGCGCGGGACGCAACGAGAGGCCGGCAAACATCTCGTCCATGATCAGCTCATCGGGTTCGCGGCCACCGGCCGCGCGCCCGCGAACTCGGGCGCGGGCAGACGCGCGCCCGCGTACCGGCGGACCTGGCCGAAGCGGCGTCCGTCCTGCCAGTCGTCGCGCGCGGCCTCGATCTCCTCCCTGGTCCGCGCCACGAAGTTCCACCACATGAGGATGGGCTCGTCGAACGGCGCGCCGCCCAGGAGCAGCACGCGCGACGTCCCGGATCCGCCGCGCAGCACGACCTGGTCGCGCCCGGGCTCGAGGTAGTGGAGGTGGTCGACGGCCAGGCGCTCGCCGTCGCCTTCGCACGGCACGTCGAGCGGGACGAGCGCGTGCTCGAAATCGCGGCGCAAGGGCACCTCCGCGTCCACGCCGGCGGGCAGCCGCAGCTCGGCCCCGAGCAGCGGCGTGAACGTCCGCGCCTGCGCGGAGACGCCGGCCAGCTCGCCCAGCATCACCATCGCCTGCGCGGGGCCGATCTCGACCAGCGGCCGCTCGGCATGGTGGTCGAAGGCCGGCGGGTCGTTGCGATGCGCATCGGGGAGCGCCACCCAGAGTTGGACACCGTGCAGCCGGCCCGAGTTCCGCACGGGCGTCTCCTCGGAGTGCGCGATGCCGCTGCCGGACGTCATGAGGTTGAGGGCGCCGGGCCGGGCCACGGCCTCGGAGTCCAGGCTGTCCTTGTGCACGGCCTCGCCCTGCAGCAGCCAGGTCACGGTCTGCAGTCCGCAGTGCGGATGGGGCGCGACGTCCATCGGCCGGCCCTCGCTGAAGCGGGCCGGCCCGAAGAGGTCCAGGAAGCACCACGCGCCCACCATCCGGCGCGGCCGCTGAGGGAGCAGGCGCCGCACCTCGAGGCCGCCCAGGTCGGTCGCGCGGGGAGCGAGGACCTGCATGGCCCCACTCTACCCCCGAAACGGAGCGGGTCAGTCGGCGCGCAGGGCCACGGACGGGTCGACCGCGGTCGCGCGCCGCGCCGGCAGGAGCGCGGCCACCAGGCACGCCGCGAGCACCGCGCCCGCGGCGGCGCCGAACGTCGGCGGGTCGAACGCCACCACCTCCACGAACACGCCGTCGAGGACGCGTCCCAGGCCCAGGCCGATCACGCCCCCCAGGGCTACGCCGGCCGCGGCGACGCGCAGTCCCTCGGCCAGGACCATGACCCGCACGCGGGCCGGCGTCGCCCCCAGCGCCATGCGCACGCCGATCTCGCGGGTGCGGCGCGAGACCGCGTAGGAGAGGGCCCCGTAGATCCCGACCAGCGCCACCAGCGTGGCCATGCCGCCCATGGCCGTGAAGAGGCCCGCCGTGAGCCGCACGCCCCAGTGCTCGAGCGAGCTCGCGAGGTGCGCGCCGAACGTCGTCAGGCGGAAGAGGGGCAGGCCCGGCGACACCTGGCCCAGCTCGCGGCGCACCGCGTCGCGCAGCGCGGCCACGTCGGCTCCGGGAGCGGGGCGCACGTGGAAGTGCACGTTGGCCCGGTAGCCCTGCGCGAGCGGCACGTACACGGCGCCGCCGGGCGACTGGCTGAAGAAGTCGTCGCGCACGAGCGGCACGACGCCGACCACCTCGAGGGGCCCGGACGCGGGCGCGCCCGAGTTCTCCGCGGCCAGCTCGATCGACCGGCCCAGCGGCTCGGCGCCGGGCCAGAGCTGTCGCGCCAGCACCTCGTCGATGACCGCGACCGGCGGGGCGCCTGCGCGCTGCGCCTCCAGGTCCGAGAAGGACCGGCCGCGCAGGACGCGCACCCCCATCGCGTCGAAGTACTGCGCGCCGACCGCGTTCCAGCGGGCCCGGAACAGGGGCGCGTCCGCCGCGTCGCCGGCCCGCCTCACCTCGCGTCCCAGCTGGATGGCGCCGAACGGAACCGTCACTCCCGCCGCGGCCGACTGCACGCCCGGCAGCACGCGCAGGCGCTCCTCGATGCGCACGTACGCGTCGAGGCCGCGCACCTCGTCGTAGCCCGACAGCGACGCGTCCACCTCCGCCAGCACGGTGTCGTCCGCGCGCAGGCCCAGGTCGACCGCGGCGGCCTGTCGCGCCATGCGCACGAAGAGGCCCGCCGCGATCAGCAGGCCCAGCGACAGGCCGACCTGGAGCGCCACCAGCGGGTGGCGCGGCCGGAACCGTCGGTGTCGCGGCGGCGCGTCCAGGGCCGACTGCAGCTTGATGTCGTCCATGACGTCCGCGCGCGAATGGCGCAGCGCGGGCCCCAGCGCGAACAGCAGCGTGGCCACCACCGAGAACGCCGCCGCGGCCGCGAGCAGCGTGGGCGGCGAGACCGCGTCCATGGCCAGCGCGATCGGCACGCGCGACGTGAGCGAGGCCATGAGCGCGTCCATGGCCAGGCCGCCGGCCACGATGCCCAGGGCGCCACCCGCGACCGCGAGCACCAGCCCTTCGATCAGCAGCTGCCGCACGATGCGCGAGCGTCGACCGCCCAGCGCCAGCCGGATGGCGAACTCGCGCCGGCGAGCCTGCCCGCGCGCCAGCAGCATCGACGCCAGGTTCAGGCACACGATCGTGAGCACGGCGCCCGTCATCCCCACCAGCACGAGCGACAGCGTGGAGAGCGCCTCCTCGTGGCTGGGGCTGGTGCCGGTGCCGATGCGCGGCAGCGGCGCCACCTGGAACTGCTGGCCCTCGTACTCGACCGGCAACGCGCGGCGCACCGCGTCGGCCGCGAGTGCCAAGGCGGGGCCGGCGGAGTCGACGGTGGCGCCGGGCCGCAGGCGGCCGACCAGGAACAGGTTGTAGGCGTCGGGGCGCGCGAGCGTCCGCGCCTGTCGCCCGTCGAAGTCGTTCGTGAGCGAGTCGAACAGGCCCAGGGGGAAGAACAGCTCGGGACCGAACACGGCCATCGTCCCCGTGAACCCCTCGGGCGCGATGCCCACGACCGTGAAGTCGCGCTCGTTGACGCGCAGCGTGCCGCCGAGCAGCCTGGGGTCGTAGCCGGACCGCTTCCACAGCGCGTGCGACGCGACCACGACCGGCGTGTCGCTGCCGGGTCGGTCCTCGTCGGCCGTGAACGAGCGCCCGCGCAGCGGCACGCCCAGCACGTCGAAGTAGTTGGCGCTCACGACGGCGGCGAAGGTCCGCCGCGCGTCGCCGCCCTCGCGCACGCCCACCAGGGCCAGCTGGTGCGCCAGCACGTCGATGAAGAGATCGCGCCGGCTCGCGATCTCCCTGAAGGCCGCGTGCGAGAAGACCCGGTAGGAATCGGGCGTATCGGCCTGGCGCGAGTAGAGCTGGACCAGCTCGTGCGGGGCCCGGAACGGCCGCCCGGCGAAGGCCATCAGGTGGCACAGGCTGAACATGGCCGCGTTGAGGCCGATGCCCAGCGCCAGGACCAGGACGGCCGCGCCCGTGAAGCCGGGCGTCCGCGCCAGGTGCCGCAGCGAGATCTTCAGGTCGTTGAACACGGGACACCCCTCGCGCTCGGAAACGAGCCCTCGGCCGGCCGGGTTCGTTTTTCGCGGAGCTGGGGCGCGGACGCCATGCCCACCGCGCGCACGGTCGACGTCCACGTGGCCGGCCTGCGCCGGAAGCGGGAGCCCAACCCGCGCGTGCCGCGTTGCCTGCTGACGCTGCACGGCCTGGGCGACAAGTTCGTGGGCTGACCGGCCCGGGCGAGGTTCCTCGCCGGCGCGCCCTTCCGTTATCATGCGCGCAAGCCAATGCTCGTGGATGTGGGGGAGGCGCCGCGGTCGCCCGTCGAGGCGATCGGCCGGCGCGTGGTGGCCTGGACGCGGTCGGTCGGCGACGCGGTCGGGTTCCTGGGATCGATCGTGCTGGCCCTGGTGCGCCGCCGCCCCGACGGCCGCTGGCGCCTGAGCCCCACCTTCGCCGCCACCCTGCAGGAAGCGGGGCCGGGCTCGCTGCCGCTCGTCGGTGCGCTCGCGTTCGTGATGGGCGGCGTGCTGCTGCTCGTCGCGAGCGACCAGCTCGACAAGCTGGGCGCCTCGCTGCTCGCCCCCAACCTGGTCGCCATCGTGATCCTGCGCGAGATCGGCTCGCTCATGACCGGCTTCGCGCTGGCAGGCCGCCTCGCCTCCGCGCACGCGGCCGAGATCTCGTCCCATCTCAAGCTGGAGGCGCTGAGCGGCACGTCCTGGACCGCGACCAATGAGCTGGTCGATCGGCTGGTGGTGCCGCGGGTCCTGGCGCTCCTCGTGATGGCGCCGCTGCTCGTCCTCTATGCGAACGCGTTCGGCCTGCTGGGCAGCCTGGTCGCAGCCGTCGGTCTGCTGGACATGCCGCCGGGCGACTTCGTCGAGCGCACGCAGGCCGCGCTCAGCCTCAAGCCGGCGATCGCGGGGCTGGTGAAGGGCGCCACCTTCGGCTTCCTGGTCGCGCTGGCCGGCGGCTACCACGGCCTGCGCGGCGGCAGCTCGGGCCGCAGCGTGGGCAAGGCGGTCAAGAACGCCGTGGTGACGGCCGTGCTGGGCGTGGGCCTGGCCGACGCCGCGCTGACCGTCCTCTTCAAGTACGTCCGGCTCTGACATGATCGAGCCCGCTCCCGATCCTCCCCGCCCGCAGCCGGCCGCGACCGGAACGCCGGGCGCCAGCGCGCGCCTGATCGGAGCCTTCGTCCTTGTCGCGGCGGCGATCGCGCTGGCGGGGGTGGCCGCGCTCAGCTCGGGCAACGTGTTCGGAACCAACCGCGTGTACGTGGTGTACTTCCCGAACGCGGTGGGCGGGCTCAAGGCCGGCGCGCCCGTCACCCTGCGCCAGGTGGCCGTGGGGCGCGTGCGCGACGTCGACCTCGTGTTCAGCGGGACGAACATCCAGGACTCCCGGATCATGGCCCTCCTCGAGATCCCCCGGGGGAGGATCAAGAACGTCGCGGGCTCCGCCGTCACCGCCGGCATGTCCGACGCGGAGCTGGCCCGCGTCCTGATCGAAGGAGGGCTGCGCGCCTCCGTCCGCTCCACCAGCCCGATCGCCGGGCAGCGGTCCGTGGACCTCGACTTCCACCCCGAGATCGCGCCCCGCTACGCGCGCTTCCCGTCGAAGTATCCGGAGATCCCGACCGCGCCCACCGGCTTCGAGCTGCTCAACGAGCGGATCGAGGCCACGCTGCAGAAGGTGTCGGACGTGCCGATCGACGAGGTGCTGGTGCAGATCCAGGTGACGCTGGGCAGCGTGCAGAAGCTGCTCGAGGCGGGCCACGTGGAGGCCGCGCTCACCAGCCTGCGCGCGACCCTCGACACCGCGAACAAGGCCCTCGCACGCAGCGACCAGACGCTGGGCACGGTGGACGCGATGGCCACCGACATGCGCGCGACGCTGGCCGGCGTCGACACCACCATGAAGAGCCTGCAGGGCTCTCTGACGCAGCTCGAGCGCACGCTCACGACCGTGGACCGCAACGTCGAGCGCAGCGCGGAGGTGCAGCACTCGGCCGCGCTCGCGCTGGAGGAGAGCAACGAGCTGCTCAAGTCGCTCCGGGTGCTGGCCGACACCATCCAGCAGCACCCCGAGGCGCTCGTGCGCGGCAAGCCCGACCCGGAGCCGAAGAAATGACTCGAACGGCCACCCGGGCCACGGCCCTCCTCGCGGCGCTCACGCTCCCCGGCTGCTTCGGCAAGTCGAGGCACGCGCAGACGTACGTGCTGGACGCGGTCGCGACGCCCGGCGCGACCGGCACGCCCGCGGCCGAGTCCGTGCTCGGCGTGCTCAAGGTGACCGTACCGGCCTGGCTGGACCGCCCGCAGATCACCGGCCGCGGCCTCAGCGGCCAGGTGGTGGCCGACGAGTACGCCCGCTGGGGAGAGCCGATCGCGAAGGGCATCCAGCGCGTGGTGGCCGAGAACCTGGCGGCACTGCTTCCGGAGCGCCGCCTGGTGACGGCGCCCTTCGCGCCCAGCGTGCCCGTCGACCTGCGCCTGGAGCTGACCATCGACGAGGCGGCGCGCCAGACGGACGGCTCGGTGCGCGTGGCGGCCCGCTGGGCCGTCCTCGCGCCCGGCGGGGTGCCGCTCGCGCAGGGACGCTCCTCGCACAGCGCGCGCCCGGCCGCGCCTGGCGCGGCCGGCGTCGTCTCCGGCTCGAACGAGGCCCTGGCCGCGCTCAGCCGCGAGATCGCCGACGCGGTGCGCGCTTTGCCCGCTCCGCAACCCGCCGCCTCCTCCGTGCGCTAGCATCGGCTCCTCTTCGGGAGGGGCCATGAAGAAGACGCGCGCCGCCTGGCCGGTCGTCGTCCCGTTCGCCTGTGCCGCCGCCGTCCACGCGCAGCCCGCGCCGCAGCTGGGCAAGGCCCCGCTCGCGGAGGTGGTGGCTGCCATGACCGCGGAGGAGAAGGCCCGGCTGCTGGTCGGGATGGGCATGAAGCTCGACTTCGAGGGCGCGCCCCCGATCGACCCCGAGGACGCGAAGGTCCCGGAGAAGGTCCCGGGCGCGGCCGGGCGCACGCACGCGATCCCGCGGCTGGGCATCCCCTCCCTCACCTTGTCGGACGGGCCCGCGGGTGTGCGCATCGCGCCCAGGCGCCCGGGCGACGAGCGCTCGTACCACGCGACGGGCTTTCCCGTGGCGACGCTGCTGGCCTCGACCTGGGACACGAAGCTGCTGGAGGAGGTCGGAGCCGCGTTCGGCGCGGAGGCCGCCGAGTACGGCGTCGACGTGCTCCTGGCGCCGGCCCTCAACATCCAGCGCAATCCCCTGGGCGGCCGGAACTTCGAGTACTACTCCGAGGACCCGCTGGTCTCGGGGAAGATGGCGGCCGCGTTCGTGCGCGGCGTGCAGGCCAAGGGCGTCGGCACCTCGCCCAAGCACTTCGCGGTGAACAACCAGGAGTTCAACCGCATGCAGTCGAACTCGGTCCTGGGCGAGCGCGCGCTGCGCGAGATCTACCTGCGCGGGTTCGAGATCGCGGTCAAGGAGAGCGCGCCCTGGACGGTGATGTCCTCCTACAACCTGGTGAACGGCACGTACACGTCGCAGAGCCGGGATCTGCTGACGACGATCCTGCGCGAGGAGTGGGGGTACGGCGGCCTGGTGATGAGCGACTGGTTCTCCGGCAACGACGTGGTGGCGCAGGTGGCCGCGGGCAACGACCTCATCATGCCGGGCATGCCGCTCCAGACGAGCGCGCTCGCGGCGGCGGGCGGGACGACGAGCCGGCGCGACCTGGACCGCAGCGTGGAGCGGGCGCTCGCGCTCGTCGCGCAGTCGCCGACGTTCAAGGGACGCGCCTACTACGACCAGCCCGATCTCTGGGGCCACGCGCAGGTGGCCCGTCGCGCGGCGGCGGACGGCCTGGTGCTGCTCAAGAACGCGGGGAGCACGCTTCCGCTGGCGCCGGCCCGGCAGGTGGCGCTCTTCGGCAACGCCTCGTACCAGCTGTTCGCGGGGGGCACCGGCAGCGGCGACGTGAACAAGAAGCACGTGGTGTCCCTGCAGGAGGGGCTGGCTGCCGCGGGCTACGCGGTCGACCCGGGACTGAAGGACGCGTACCTGAAGCACGTCGCCGAGCAGCGGGCGAAGAACCCGCAGCCGATGTGGTTCATGCCCCTGCCGCCCATCCCGGAGATGACCGTGGCCCCTGACGTCCTCGCCGCCCAGGCGGCGCGGGCCCACCTCGCGGTCGTGACGCTGGGCCGCAGCTCCGGCGAGTTCGGCGACCGCAAGCTCGAGGACGACTTCGCCCTCACGGCGGTCGAGCGCGACCTGCTGAGGGACGTCGCGGCCGCCTTCCACGCGAAGGGCAAGAAGGTGGTGGTGGTGCTGAACGTGGGCGGCGTGGTCGAGGTCGCGAGCTGGCGGGACCAGGTCGACGCCATCCTGCTGGCCTGGCTGCCCGGACAGGAAGGCGGCCACGCCGTCGCCGACGTGCTGCGCGGGTCGGTCAGCCCCTCGGGCCGGCTGGCCACCACGTTCCCCGTACGGTACGAGGACGTCTCGTCCGCGAAGAACTTCCCGGGCCGGGAGCTGCCGGGAGCGAAGCCGCTCGTCGAGAACCCCTTCGCCGGCAAGCCGGCCGAGGTCGTCTACGAGGAAGGACTCTACGTCGGGTACCGCTATCACGACACGTTCGATGTCGCGCCCGCCTACGAGTTCGGCTACGGCCTCACGTACTCGGACTTCACGTTCGGCCCGCCGCGGCTGAGCGCGCCGAGCCTGGCGGAGGAGGTGAAGGTGTCGGTCGCGGTGACGAACGCCGGCCAGGTCCCCTGCCGCGCCGTGCCGCAGCTGTACGTCGGCGCTCCGGCGGGGAAGCTGGACCGCCCGCGGAGCGAGCTCAAGGCGTTCGCGAAGACGCGGCTGCTTCCGCCGGGCGAGACCGAAGAGGTCACGTTCACGCTGCGGCCGTCCGACCTCGCCGCCTTCGATCCCGCGCGCTCGTCCTGGGTGGTCGAGCCCGGCGCCTACGAGCTGCGCGTGGGCGCTTCGTCGCGCGACATCAAGGGCACCGCGCGCCTCGACGTGCCGAGCGAGCGGGTGGTCGCGAAGGCCCATCGCGCGCTGGCGCCGCAGGCGCCGATCCGGGAGCTGCGTCCCTCGAAGCGCTGACGTTTGCGGCCCCCCCGGGCGGCGGAGCTAACATCCGTGCCATGAAACCGACCGCGCGCATTCCGCAGCCCGCGCCGGGACGCCTGGACGCGCCCGGGATCATGGAGACCTTCGGGCACCGCATGATGTACTCGGTCGCCAAGGACGCGCACACCGCGACCGACTACGACGTGTTCCAGGCGCTGGCCTTCGCCGTGCGCGACCGGCTCATGGAGCGCTGGTTCCGGACCCAGAGCGACTACTACGTCGCGGACGTCAAGCGCGTGTACTACCTCTCGCTCGAGTTCCTGATGGGCCGCGCGCTCGTGCACAACGTCATCAACCTGCGCGCGCGCGACGCCTACACCGAGGCCCTGCGCCGCGTCGGCTACGACCTGGAGGCGCTGCAGGAGCAGGAATGGGACGCGGGCCTGGGCAACGGCGGCCTGGGCCGGCTGGCCGCCTGCATCCTGGACTCGGCGGCCACCCTGGCCCTGCCCTTCTACGGCTACGGCATCCGCTACGAGTACGGCATCTTCCAGCAGCGGATCCGCGACGGCTTCCAGGTGGAGTCGCCCGACAACTGGCTGCGCTACGGCAACCCCTGGGAGATCCCGCGGGCGGACGCCATCTTCCCCGTCCGCTTCTACGGCCGGGTCGAGCACGACCGTGACGAGCGCGGCCGCCTGCGCGTGGCGTGGGTGGACACGCAGGACGTCTGGGCCATGGCCTACGACACGCCCGTGACCGGCTTCGGCAACGACACCGTCAACACGCTGCGGCTGTGGTCCGCGAAGTCCAGCCGCGAGTTCGACCTGCAGAGCTTCAACGCCGGCGAATACGTGCGCGCGGTCGAGGACAAGACGCGCAGCGAGAACATCTCGAAGGTCCTCTATCCCCCCGACGACCAGTACGCGGGCCGGGAGCTGCGCCTCAAGCAGCAGTACTTCTTCGTCTGCGCCACCCTGCAGGACGTCCTGAGGCGGTTCCGCAAGCGGGGCGAGCGCCGCTGGCGGGAGCTGCCGGACAAGGTGCGCATCCAGCTCAACGACACCCACCCGGTGCTGGCCATCCCCGAGCTGATGCGCCTGCTGGTGGACGAGCACCGCCTCGAGTGGGACCAGTCCTGGGAGCTGACGCAGGCGGTCTTCGCCTACACCAACCACACGGTGCTGCCCGAGGCGCTCGAGCGCTGGCCGGCCGACCTGCTGGGGCGCCTGCTGCCGCGCCACCTGGAGATCGTCGAGGAGATCGACCGCCGCTTCCGGACGACGGTCGCCGTGCAGGCGGGCGCCGACCAGGGCCTGGTCGAGCGCACCGCCGTCATCGACGGCGCGCGCAACGTGCGCATGGCGCACCTCGCCTTCGTGGGCAGCCGGTTCGTGAACGGCGTGGCCGCGCTGCACACGCGCATCCTGCGCGAGTCCACCTTCGCCGAGCTGGACCGGGTGGCGCCCGGGCGCATCCAGAACAAGACCAACGGCATCACCCCGCGCCGCTGGCTGCTGCAGGCCAACCCGGGCCTGGCGGCCTTCATCACGGAGGCCATCGGCGCCGGCTGGACCACGGACCTGGACGAGCTGCGCCGCCTGGCGCCCATGGCCAAGGACGCCGCGTTCCGCGAGCAGTGGGCGGCACTCAAGCGCGTGAACAAGACGGTGCTGGCCGACCGGGTGCTGCGGCTGCACGGGATCACGCTGGACCCCGACAGCCTCTTCGACTTCCAGGTGAAGCGCATCCACGAGTACAAGCGCCAGCTCCTGAACGTGCTCCACGTGATCGCGCTGCACCACCGCATCCGCGACGGGAACTACCAGGGCGGACCCCGCACGGTGCTGTTCGCGGGCAAGGCGGCGCCGGGCTACGCGATGGCCAAGCGCATCATCAAGCTCATCCACGCGGTCGCCGACATGGTGGCCTTCGACTCCGCCTCCAGCCGCCTCCTGCGCGTCGCCTTCGTGCCCAACTACTCCGTGTCCCTGGCCGAGGTCATCTTCCCGGCCTGCGACCTCTCGGAGCAGATCTCGACCGCGGGCACCGAGGCCTCCGGCACCGGGAACATGAAGGCGGCCTTGAACGGCGCGCTCACCATCGGCACGCTGGACGGCGCCAACGTCGAGATCCGCGAGCAGGTGGGCGCCGACAACTTCTTCCTGTTCGGCCACACCACCGAGCAGGTCGCGGAGCTGCGCGCGTCCGGCTACTCGCCGCTGCCGTACATCGAGGCCAACGAGGACCTGCGCCGGGCCATCGAGGCGATCGACAGCGGGCCGCTGGAATGGACGACCCCGGGCGCGTTCCGGCCGATCGTGGAGGAGCTGCGCGGGCCCGACCGCTACTGCGTCTGCGCGGACTTCGGCAGCTACGTCGAGACCCAGGCGCGGGCCGCCGCCCGCTACCTCACGCGCCCCGACGACTGGTGGCGCATGTCCGTCCTGAACGTGGCCGGCATGGGCGTCTTCTCCAGCGACCGCACGGTCCGGGCCTACGCCGAGGAGATCTGGGGCGCACAGAGCGTCCACGTGAAGCTGTAGCCGGCCGTTCGCGGCACTTGACAGGCGGCCGGTCCGGCCTATATTAAGCCTGTCGGTTAATTAACTCTACGGTTGAATAGATGCCCCCCGATCCGCTGAGCACGACCTTCGCCGCGCTGGCCGACCCCACCCGCCGGGCCATCCTGGCCCGCCTGGCCGCGGGGGAGTGCTCGGTGACCGAGCTGGCGAAGCCGTTCGACATGAGCCTGCCCGGCGTCTCCAAGCACCTGCGCGTGCTGGAGCGCGCGGGCCTCATCCGCCAGGGCCGCGAGGCCCAGTGGCGGCCCTGCCGCATCGAGGCGGGGCCGCTCAAGCAGGTGTCCGACTGGACCGAGAGCTACCGCCACATCTGGGAGAAGACCTTCGACCGGCTGGAGAGCTACCTGCAGGAACTCAAGGCGAAGGAGAAGAAAGATGCCCGCCACCGTCGCCAATAAGGACACGTTCAAGGTCACGACGCCATCGGATCGCGAGATCGTCCTGACGCGCCTGTTCGACGCGCCCCGGCGGCTCGTCTTCGAGGCCATGACCCGGCCCGAGCACGTCCGCAACTGGTGGGGCATCCTCGACGAGCGCTACTCGGTCCCGATCTGCGAGATCGACCTGCGTCCGGGCGGGAAGTGGCGGTTCGTCGGTCGTGGCCCGAAGGGCGACGTCGAGTTCTACGGCGTCTACCGCGAGATCGCGCCGCCGGAGCGGCTGGTGTTCACGGAGATCTACGCGCCGTTCCCCGACGCCGGGTCGGTGATCACGTCCGTCCTCACGGAAGAGGGCGGCAAGACGCGCCTGACCGCGACCTGCCTCTATCCCTCCCAGGAGGTGCGCGACATGGTGATCGGCAGCGGCATGGAGAAGGGCGCCGCGCTCAGCTACGACCGCCTCGACGACGTCGCCCAGGCGCTGGGCCGGCCGTGAAGTACGTCCTCCTGGTGCTGCGGTCGATCGTGCGCGGCCTCGCGCTGGCGGTGGGCACCGACGACGCGGCCGGGGGCGGTGCCGCTCCGCGCCAGCGGTGGAGCCGCATGGAACGCGGCGTGGCCCTCTGCTACGACCGCCTCGAAGACGTGGCGCGCCAGCTGGCGCGCGGCTGACCGGCGTCCAGGCGGGGGCGGCCCATCGCCCCGCGCCTCCCGACCGGCGGTCACCGGTTAGACGATCACCGATCGCGCCCGCAGGAGCGCGCGGGCCAGGTCGTCACGCCCTTCGATCTCCAGCGCGGCCGCGGCGTCGGTCTCGGGCAACGCGTTGAACAGGAGCTTCCAGGCCGTCTCGTCGGTCATCCGCACGCGCGTCGCCGGCGAGGGCGGCTCGCCGCGGAAGAGCGTCCAGCGCGACCCGTCGCCGCACAACGCCCAGCGGCCGCCACTGGGACCGTCGACCCGGATGGCGATCTCCTGCCCCCGCTCCGCCGCCACGTCCCGGAACGCGTGCGGCAGTCCCCGCACGGCGACGTCGATCACCGCCGCCAGATGGCGCGGATCGGTCAGCGAGGGCGCACCCACCGCCATGCGGATCTGCTGCTGGTGGTGCCACACCTCCGTGAACTCGCGCCCCAGGTCGAACCAGCCGGCCGATGCGTGCTCGCCGGCCCACGAAACGGGGAACAGCGCGGGCGCGTCGAAGGGAAGGGACTCGAACCAGTCGGCCGCCTCGCCGCTCGCGCGCTCGTAGAGGTCCGTGAGCACCCGCGGGCTGAGCCGCCTGGCCGACCGGACCCACACGGCGTTGAGGTCGTTGATGAAGCCGACGAAGTCGCGCTCCGAGGCGATCTCGGCCGGCGGTGGCGGCGGGGCCATGCCGTCCCGGTGGAACGAGAGCCGGCGCAGCGTCGTGTCGAGCAGGTGAGCGACCACGTCGCGCACGACCCAGCGGCCCGCGACCGTCGGGCGCTCCCAGGCCTCCGGCGGCAGCGCCTGCAGGAGCGCGACCAGGCCGTCGGTCACCGGGCGGAACAGCGCGCGCGTGTCGACGGGAACCGGCGGCTCGAGCGGCATGGCCGCAATCTTATGTTGGCCGGCGCCCCGCCTCAGCGCTGCGTGCGATCCGGCCCCGGCGGCACGACCGCGGGATCGGCGACGGCCGTCCCCACGGACCGCACCTGGGCGTCCGTCCAGACCGACCGCTCGAAATCCCGATAGGCGACCGCCAGCTCGTCGCCGCGCAGCCGCACCGCCAGCACCTGGCGCGAGGAGTGCTTGGGCGAGCCGGGGCGGAACACGTCGTACTCGCGCCAGCGGTAGTGGCCCGCATGATGGGCGTGGCCGTGGAAGATGGCGGCGACGCGGTGGCCCTGCAGCACGCGCGCGAGCTGCTCGCGCTCCTCGGCCGACTCCCACGAGTGGCTCCAGGGCCCGTCGATCCCGTAGTGGAAGAAGAGGACGAGGGGACGCCCGGGCCGCACGGTGCGCAGGTCCTCCTCGAGCCAATCGAGCCGCTCGGCGCTCGGGTACATGCCCAGACAGGCGACGTGCAGCTCGTCCCAGTCGAAGGAGTACGCGATACCGCCGTGCCGGCGCGTGATGTGCCGAAGGACAGGCGTGTCGCCCATGAAGTCGTGGTTTCCGAACGCCTCGAACACCGGGAAGCGCAGCAGCCCTTCCTTGCCGGTGCGGCCGTAGAAGCTCTCGAACTGGCGCCACTGCTCCTCGGTGCTGTAGTCGGTGAGGTCGCCCAGGATGAGCACGCCGCGGGGCGTGTCGACGCGGCCTCCGATCTCGGGCGGGTAGGCGAGGCCGGGCAGGCCGTTCAGCTCGTCGATGAGGCGCCGGTTCCTCTCCTCGATCCCGGGCACGCCGAAGTGCGTGTCACTGGCCACGAAGAACGTGACGGTCCGGGCTGCGGCGGGAGCCGCGGCCTCCGACGAGGGCGTGACGCAGGCGGGCAGGCCGGCCAGCGCGGCCCCAACGGCCAGGAGGCAGCGCAATGAATGCAGGCTCATCGAGTTCATGTACCGGCCGGCGGCCGTTCCCGTCAAGTGAAAGTGTGTGCGGTCCGAGCGACTGTCGTAGGACTCCGGGGAGCGCGACTCCGATGGTGCCAGAGGGGAGACGGGCGCCGGAGCACGCCCACCGGCGAGCGCAGCGACGAGCCCTCGACCGGCGGCGCCCGCCGCCAGCGCCGGAAGGCGCGTCACGCGGCCCTCGGCGATGCCCTTCAGGACTCCTGGCGGAACAGCATGCGGACCAACCCCTCGACATCCATTCCAGGGACCGCATCCGTTCGGCACAGGCCGCCGCCGCGATCATCGGCCGGCGCACGGGGCAATAGCGAACGTCAGCCCCGCCGCGCCTCCTCGATCGTGGCGACGTCGATCTTCCGCATCGGCATCATCGCCTCGAAGGCCCGCTTGGCCTCGGCGCCGCCGGCCGCCAGCGCATCGGTCAGCACCCGCGGCGTGATCTGCCAGGAGAGGCCCCAGCGGTCCCTGCACCAGCCGCACTGGCTCTCCTGCCCGCCGTTGCCGACGATCGCGTTCCAGTACCGGTCGGTCTCGGCCTGGTCGTCCGTCGCGACCTGGAACGAGAAGGCTTCGCTGTGCTTGAACTCCGGACCGCCGTTGAGGCCGAGACAGGGAACGCCGAGCACGGTGAAATCCACCGTCAGGACGTCGCCCTGCTTGCCGCCCGGGTAGTCGCTGGGCGCCCGGTGGACGGCGGTCACTTCGCTGTTCGGGAAGGTGGCGGCGTAGAAGCGCGCCGCCGCCTCCGCGTCCTTGTCGAACCAGAGACAGATGGTGTTCTTGGGCTTCATGCTCGTGCGCTCCTTGTCCCCCATTGACGCAGTACGCGCCTCCACCCCAACAGGTTCGTCGCAGCCGGCGACCCGGGTCGACTGGATGGCAACATTTTTCCGCGGGCCGGCGCTCGGCCCCCTTGGCCGTACAGTGACAGAGGGAGCCGCGTCATGATCCGGAACGTGCTGATGGCCGGTTTCGTCCTCCTGGGCGCCGCCACGCTGCAGGCCCAGGAGCGGGCCGCCTCGCTCGATGCTTCCGTGCAGGCGTTCCTCGATCGCCATCGTGGCACCTGGCGCGACTTCAACGTCCCCGAGTCCGACGGCAAGGTGCTGCACGACCTGATCGTGAAACGCCGGTTCACCCGCGCGCTGGAGATCGGCACCTCGACCGGTCACTCCGGCGTGTGGATCGCGTGGGCGCTCGCGAGGACCGGCGGCACGCTGACCACCATCGAGATCGATCCCGAGCGGCATCGGACGGCCGTCGCGAACTTCAAGGAGGCCGGCCTGGACAGGTACATCGATGCACGGCTGGGCGATGCCCACACCATCGTGCCGGCTCTGAGCGGGCCGTTCGACTTCGTGTTCTCGGACGCGGACAAGGACTGGTACAAGAACTACCTGGTGGCCGCCTGGCCGAAGCTGACTTCAGGCGGGTGCTTCACCGCGCACAACGTCTCGGGCCGGAGCATGCTCGGCATCCGCGAGTTCCTCGACCACCTCGAGACGCTGGATGCCGAGACCCGGATCGACACGTCGAGTCCCGCGGGGATCTCGATCACCTGCAAACGCTAGAGGCCCCGGGCACGCTTCGTGCTTGGAAATGGAGTCGATAGCGGTCTTCGAGCCCTGCAGCACGTCCTGCAGCTCTTGATGCCGCTTCGCCCATATCCCTTCTGAACCAGACGTCTCTCTCGCAGGCCGGAACCGTTCTGGCGCGCGGGCGGTCGACAACGACTCACTCGAGGTCCACCCATGTGGCTCTACGCCCTCCGTGTCCCACTCGTCGTTGCCATTTGCGCGAGCGCTCTCACGGCGGCCGCCGCCACCTTGCCTCCCGGCTTCACCGAGACCCAGGTCGTCACCGGCCTGTCGAGCCCCACCGCCATGGCCTTCGCGCCCGACGGCCGGCTGTTCATCTGCCAGCAGGGCGGGAAGCTCCGTGTGGTGAAGGACGGTGTATTGCTCACTGCGTCCTTCCTCACGGTGCCCGTGAACTCCAACGGCGAGCGCGGGCTGCTGGGGGTGACCTTCGACCCTGCGTTCGCGACCAACGGGTTCGTGTACGTGTACTACACGGCCACCACACCGGCGATCCACAACCGGGTGAGCCGGTTCACCGCGAGCGGTGACGTGGCGGTGGCCGGCAGCGAGCTGGTCCTGCTCGAGCTGGACAACCTGAGCAGCGCCAGCAACCACAACGGCGGCGCCATGCACTTCGGGTCCGACGGCAAGCTGTACGTCGCGGTGGGCGAGAACGCGACCCCCTCCAACGCGCAGACGCTCGCGAACCTGCTGGGCAAGATGCTGCGGATCAACAAGGACGGGACCATCCCCACGGACAATCCGTTCTTCGGCACCGCCACCGGCAAGAACCGGGCAATCTGGGCGCTGGGGCTGCGCAACCCGTTCACCTTCGCGGTCCAACCCGGCAGCGGCCGCATCCTCATCAACGACGTGGGCCAGAGCGATTTCGAGGAGATCAACGAAGGCATCGCGGGCGCGAACTACGGCTGGCCCCACTCCGAAGGCCCGACCACCAACCCCGCGCACCAGGGTCCGCTCTTCTGGTACGGGCGCGGCTCGAGCAACACCACCGGCTGCGCCATCACGGGCGGCACTTTCTACAATCCGACCACGGGTCAGTTCCCTCCGTCGTACACCGGCAGCTACTTCTTCGCGGACTACTGCAACGGCTGGATCCGCAGGCTCGATCCCGCGAGCGGCAACGCCGTCCTGTTCGCCACGGGCGTCGCCAGCCCGGTCGACCTGCAGGTGGCCCCCGACGGCAGCTTCTGGTACCTCGCGCGCGGGACAGGCTCCGTCTGGCGGGTGGAGTACACGGACGACCAGTCGCCGCAGATCACGTCCCACCCCGTCGACGTGACGGCCTCGGTGGGACAGCCGGCCACCTTCAGCGTGACCGCCTCGGGGACGCCGCCGCTGTCGTTCCAGTGGCAGCGTGAGGGCGCCAACATCCCGGGCGCCACCTCGGCCAGCTACACCATCGCGTCCGCGACGCTGCCGGACAACGGCGCCACGTTCCGCGCGGTGGTGAGCAACACGTTCGGCAGCGACACCAGCAACAGCGCCACGCTGCTGGTGACCTCGAACAGCGCGCCCCACGCGACCATCACCACGCCGGCCAACGGGACGTTCTACACGGCGGGCCAGGTCGTGAGCTACGCGGGCACCGGCACCGACCCCGAGACCGGCGCCCTGCCCCCCTCCGCCTTCACCTGGCGGGTCGACTTCCATCATGACTCACACAACCACCCCTTCGTTCCCGCCACCACCGGCGCAGCGAGCGGTTCGTTCGTCATCCCGCAGACGGGGGAGACCTCGGCGAACGTCTTCTATCGCATCCACCTGACGGTTCGTGACGCCGGCGGCCTGACGCACTCGACCTTCAGCGACCTGGTGCCACGGACGGCCACCGTCACGCTGGCCAGCAACCCCACCGGTCTGCAGCTCACCCTCGACGGCCAGCCCGTGACCACGCCCTTCTCCACCCTCGGCGTGGTCGGCGTCTTGCGCACGCTGGGCGCCCTCTCGCCGCAGACCTCGGGCGGTTCCCCGTACGCCTTCCAGGCCTGGTCGGACGGCGGCGCCCAGACGCATGAGATCGTGACGCCCAGTACCAGCACGACGTACACCGCGGCGTACGTGCCCAGCACGGGCACGCTCGGGATCGGCCTCCAGGGGTACTACTTCGACAACCCGGACTTCACGGGAGCCACCGTGACCCGTCTCGACGCGACCGTGAACTTCGACTGGGCCACGGACCCGCCGGTCCCGGGCATCGGTCCCGAGACCTTCAGCGTGCGGTGGACGGGCCAGGTGCGAGCCAAGGTCTCCGGCATCACCACCTTCTACACGACCAGCGACGACGGCGTGCGCCTGTACGTGAACAACACGCTCGTGATCGACAACTGGCCCGCTCACACCGCGACCGAGGACGTGGGGAGCATCGCGCTCACGGCCGGCCAGAAGTACGACATCCGCATGGAGGCCCGCGACGACGCCGGTGCGGCGGTGGCGATGCTGTCGTGGTCGGGCCCAGGCCTGGCCAAGGAGGTCGTGCCGGAGGCGCACCTCTACCCGTATGCACTGATGGTGGTCCGCACGCACACGCTCAACTCGAGTGACGCCGCGGTGCGGGATCGGCTGGCCGCGACCGGCTTCATTCCGGTCGCGCGCAGGGCCCAGGACGTCACCACCGCCGAGGCCGCCGGCAAGGCGCTCGTGTTCCTGTCGTCCACTCCTGACGATCCGGTCATCAACACGAAGTTCCGCTCGACGGTGACGCCGGTCTTCAACAGCGAGCCAGGGGTGATGGACGACATGGGCATGACCGGCCCCTCCGCCACGGACTTCGGGACGATGAAGGCGCAGACGCGGGTCGTGGTGGACTCCACTCACCCGCTGGCGGCCGGCCTCTCGGGAACAGTCACCGTCACGACCGCCTCCGTGACGTTCACCTGGGGCGTCCCCAACGCGAGCGCCGTGGTCGTGGCGCGCCCGCCATCGGCCGGCGGCCTCGCCTCGATCTTCGCGTACGAGAAGGGCGCCGCCATGCCTGGCCTGACCGCCCCCGGCCGTCGGGTCGGCTTCTTCCTGAACGAGAAGGTTGCGTCTCGCCTCACCCCAGAGGGCTGGTCGCTGTTCGACGCGGCCATCCGCTGGACGACGGGCCGCTAGCTCTAGCGAAGGAGTGGCTGGGACGCAGGGATTCGCGCCCGCGAGCGGATCGCCGAAGGCGAGCCGCGGCGTGCCCGTAGCCCTGCCGGACCAGACACGACCGAGCGTCAGCGAAGGAGTGGCTGGGACGCAGGGATTCGAACCCCGATAAGCAGAGTCAGAGTCTGCTGTCCTACCGTTGGACGACGTCCCAGCAGGGCTGGAACAAGCAGTCTAAACAACCCGGCCCGGGGGATCAAGCCGGAGGGGCGCGCCCCAGGTTCCGTGGCATGATCGGTCCACCGGAGGCCAAGTGGGCGAACCCGATGACGACGCGCCCGTCCCCCTGTTCGGCACCTGGACGCGCATCTACGCCGCGGTGCTGCTGAACCTGCTGGTGATGATGGCGCTGCTGCTCGCCTTCTCCCGGTGGCCCTATTGACCGGCCTCGACTGGGCCGTCCTCATCGTCTACCTCGTCGCGATCGTCGGGTTCGGCATCTGGATCGGCCGGGACACCAAGCAGATCTCGGACTTCTTCCTGGCCGGGCGCGAGATGCGGTGGTGGGCGGCCGGCCTCTCGGTGATGGCCACCCAGATCAGCGCCATCACGTTCGTGGGCACCACCGGGCAGGCCTACACGACGGGCATGTCGTTCCTGGTCGTCTACTTCGGCCTGCCCATCGCGATGGTGGTCCTGTGCCTGACGCTCGTGCCCTTCTTCTATCGGTCGGGCGTCTTCACCGCGTACGAGTACCTGGAGAAGCGCTTCGACTCGCGCACGCGCACGCTCACCAGCCTCCTGTTCCTCTTCTCGCGCGGGCTCGCGATGGGCGTGACGCTCTACGCGCCTTCGCTGGTGCTGTCGGTGATCCTGGGCTGGAGCGAGACCACCACGATCCTGGTGATGGGCGGCACCACCATCCTGTACGTCGTCCACGGCGGGAACAAGTCGGTCATCTGGACCGACGTCGTGCAGATGCTGATCATCTGGATCGGCATCTTCATGTGCGCGGGCGTCGCGATCGCCAACCTGCCGGAGACCTTCTCCCTGCGCGACTCGCTGGCCGTCGCGCAGATCACGAACCATCTCGAGATGATGGACGTGTCGGCCGACCCGGCGAAGCCCTACACGCTGTGGAGCGGCCTCATCGGCGGCGCCTTCCTGGCCATGGCCTACTTCGGCGCCGACCAGAGCCAGGTCCAGCGCTACCTCTCGGCGCGCAGCCTCCAGGAGAGCCGGCTGTCGCTGCTGTTCAGCGGGTTCCTCAAGGTGCCGATGCAGTTCCTGATCCTGCTCACGGGCGTGCTGGTGTTCGTCTTCTACCACTTCGAGCGGCCGCCCCTGCTGTGGAACGCGCAGGCGATGCACCGGCTGGAGCGCGAGGCGCCGGCCGACGCGGCGGCGATGAACACGGCTCTCGGGAGCGCCCATGCCGACCGGCAGGCGGCCGCGGCGGAGTACGCGCGCACGCGCAGCCCGCAGGCGCGCGAGGCGTACGTCGAGGCGCACGGGCGCCTGTCGTCGATCCACCAGCAGGCGGGCCGCCGCATCACCGAGCTGTCGGGAGCGAAGAGCTACAACGACACGAACTACATCTTCCCGTCGTACGTGATCTCGATGCTGTCGGGCGGCCTGGCCGGGCTGGTGATGGCCGTCATCTTCGCCGCGGCCATGTCGACGCTGGCGGGCGAGTTCAACTCGGTCGCGACTGCGACCATGGTCGACTTCTACCAGCGCTTCGTCCGCAGCGACGCGAGCGCCTCGCACTACCTGTGGATGTCGCGCCTGTTCACCGCGCTGTGGGGCGGCTTCGCCTGCCTGGTCGCGCTGCGGGCGGGCCAGCTCGGCTCGGCCATCGAGGTGGTCAACCGCTTCGGGTCGTACTTCTACGGCTCGATCCTCGGCGTCTTCGGCCTGGCCATCCTCACGCCGCGCGCCTCCGCCCGCGGCGCGTTCTACGGCCTCATCGCCGGGATGGCGACGGTCTACCTCGTGTCCCGGTTCACGACGATCGCCTTCCTCTGGTACAACGTCGTCGGTGCCGTCACCGTGTTCGTGGTCGGCCTGGTGATCACGGCCGCCGCACCGGGACCAGCGCGTCCCGCAGCCGCCTGACGTCGCTCGACGCGGCCACGCCGCGTCTCTATGCTTGCGCGCTGGAGGATCCGCGAATGGCCACGTTCAGCCGTTTGATCACGCTCGCGCTCTGGGCGACCGCTGTCGTGCGACCCGCTCCGCCGGCCCTGGCCGCGGACTCTCCCCTCTGGCTCCGCTACGCGGCCCTCTCGCCCGACGGGGAGACCATCCTGTTCTCCTACCAGGGCGACGTCTACGCGGTGCCCGCCGCGGGCGGAACGGCCACGCCGCGGACGCTGGGCGAGTCCTACGAGTTCGCGCCGGTCTGGAGCCGTGACGGCAGGAGCATCGCGTTCGCCTCGGATCGCTACGGGAACTTCGACGTGTTCGTCATGCCCGCCGCCGGCGGCGACGCGACGCGCCTGACGTTCCATTCGGCCAACGAGATCCCCAGCGGCTTCACCGCGGGCGACCAGGCCGTGCTCTTCTCGGGCTACCGGCAGGCGCTGGCGACGGACGCGCAGTTCCCCGTGGGCCTGATGACCCAGTTGTACTCGGTGCCGGTGACGGGGGGGAGGGTGTCGCAGGTGCTCCCGACGCCCGCCCTGGAGGCGACGTTCGACGCTGCCGGCGGGCGGCTCCTCTACCACGACGTCAAGGGGTACGAGAGCGACTGGCGCAAGCACCACACCTCGTCGGTCACCCGCGACGTCTGGGTCTACGACGTGGCCTCCGCAAAGTACCGCCAGCTGACGCAGTTCGCCGGCGAGGACCGCGACCCGGTGTGGGGCGCCGACGGCAACGACTTCTACTACCTGAGCGAGCAGGGCGGATCCTTCAACGTCTACAAGGGCTCGCTCGCGGGGACGTCGCAGCCGGTGGCGCTCACGCACTTCACGCGGAACCCGGTTCGCTTCCTGTCCCGATCCGCCACCGGCCGGCTCTGCTTCACCTACGACGCGGAGATCTACACCCTGGAGCCGGGGGCCGGAAGCGAGCCGAAGAAGGTGGCGATCCGCATCGCCGCCGACGGCCGCAGCACCCGCGACCGGATCGTGCCGGTCAACGAAGGCATGACCGAAGCGACGCTGGCCCCCAACGGGAAGGAGTTCGCCTTCGTGTTCCGGGGCGAGGTCTTCGTGAGCAGCCTGGACGGCGGCCTCACCAAGCGCATCACCAACACGCCCTGGCAGGAGCGCAGCGTGCGCTTCAGCCCCGACGGCCGCTCGCTCGTCTACGCCGCGGAAGTGGACAACAGCTGGAACGTCTACACGGCGGCCATCGCCCGGGAGGAGGAGCCCTACTTCTTCGCGTCCACCGTGCTCAAGCGCGACACCGTGATCGCGACCGGCGCCGAGGAGTTCCAGCCGGCCTTTTCACCGGACGGGAAGGAAGTCGCCTACCTCGAGAACCGGGTGGTGTTGAAGGTCGTGAACCTGGCCAGCAAGCAGACCCGGACCATCCTGACGGCGGACCGCAACTACTCCTACGCGGACGGCGACCAGTACTACCAGTGGTCGCCGGACGGCAAGTGGTTCCTGGTCCAGTTCGGACTGCCCGAGCGCATCTTCACGCCCGAGGTCGGCCTGGTGTCCGCCGACGGCAAGGGCGAGCTGCGCAACCTGACCCACAGCGGCTACGACAACTACCAGCCCAAGTGGGTCCAGGACGGCAAGTGGATGATCTGGGGCAGCAACCGCGAGGGCACGCGCCAGCAGGGCGGCAGCGTGGTCAGCGGCGACGTCTACGCGATGTTCTTCTCCAAGGCGGCCTTCGACCGCTACAACCTCACCAAGGAGGAGTTCGCGCTGGTCAAGGAGAAGGAAGACAAGGAGAAGGAGAAGAAGGAGGGCAAGGAGGAGAAGAAAGACAAGGACAAGGAGGAGACGTCCGAGACAAAGAAGCCGGTCAAGGACATCGTCATCGACTGGGACGGCCTCGACGAGCGCAAGAGCCGGCTGACGATCCACACCTCCTCGGTCGGCGACTGGGTGCTGTCGAAGGACGGCGAGAAGCTCTACTACCTCACGAGCTTCGACAAGGGCAACGACCTGTGGGTGACCGAGCTGCGCACCAGGGAGACGAAGCTGTTCGCCAAGCTGGGCGCCAAGAACGCCTCGATGGAGATGGCCGAGGACGGCAAGTTCCTCTTCGTGCTGGCCGACGGCAAGGCCACGAAGGTCGTGACCGAGGACGCGAAGGTCGAGCCGCTGAAGGCGAGCGGCGAGATGCTGCTGCAGGGCGCGCGCGAAAGGGGCTACGTCTTCGAGCACGTCTGGCGGCAGTTCAAGCAGAAGTTCCTCTTCGTGGACCTGCAGGGCGTCGACTGGGACGGCTACCGCGCGACCTACGCCAGGTTCCTGCCCTTCATCAACAACAACTACGACTTCGCCGAGATGCTCAGCGAGATGCTGGGCGAGATGAACGCCTCCCACACCGGCGCCTACTTCCGTGACGACCGGGCGGACGCGGACAAGACCGCCTCGCTGGGCCTGCTCTACGACTTCAAGCCGGTCGGCGACGGGGTGAGGGTGGCGGAGGTGGTCGCGGGCGGCCCCGTGGACAAGGCCGCGTCGAAGGTCAAGGCCGGCCACGTCATCGAGAAGATCGACGGCGTCCCCGTCACGGCCGACATGGACTTCTACCAGCTCCTCAACCGCAGGGCCGGGCAGCCGACGCTGCTCTCGCTGTACGACCCCGTGGCCCGGACGCGCTGGGACGAGCGCGTCAAGCCCGTCCCGCCGGAGGGGGAGCGCGAGCTGCTGTACCGGCGCTGGGTCAAGCGCCGTCGTGAGGAGGTGGACAAGCTCTCAGGCGGCAAGATCGGATACGTCCACGTCCGGTCGATGGACGACGCCAGCATGCGCACCGTCTTCGAGGAGGCCCTGGGCCGGAACATCGCGAAGCAGGCGCTGATCGTGGACACGCGCTTCAACGGCGGCGGCAACATCCACGAGCAGCTGTCCGACTTCCTGAGCGGGAAGAAGTACTTCGACATCGTCCCCCACGGCCAGTACGTCGGGTCCGAGCCGTACGACAAGTGGGTCAAGCCGTCGATCGTGCTGGTGGGCGAGTCGAACTACTCGGACGCCCACCTCTTCCCGCTGGCCTACAAGCTCAAGGAGCTGGGCAAGACCCTCGGCATGCCGGTGCCGGGCACGGGGACCTTCGTCTGGTGGGAGAAGCAGATCGATCCCACGCTCGTCTTCGGCATCCCCATGGGTGGCTGGCGCATGCCGGACGGCCGCTTCGGCGAGAACAACCAGATGGAGCCCGACATCAAGGTCCGCAACGAGCCCGACGTCATGTCGGCAGGCCGGGATCAGCAGATCGAGGCGGCGGTAAAGGAGCTGCTGAAGCCCTAGCGCCCTGGTCGCGGTCCAGCAGGATCGCGACCAGCATGTCGCTCATGACGTTCACGGCCGAGCGCGCGCGGCCGATGATCCAGTCGACCGGCAGCACCAGCGGAATGGCCGCCACCACCACCGCTTCCGGCAGTCCCACCGAGCCCAGGACCAGCGGCAGTACGATGAGGCCCGCCTCCGGAATGCCCGCGATGCCGATGCCGGCCATGAGCGACGCCAGCACCACCACCGCCTGCTGGCCCAGCGAGAGGTCGAACCCGCAGGCCTGCGCGATGAACAGCGCGGCCATCGCGTCGTAGAGCGTGATGCCGTCGTTGTTGAGGTTGGTCCCCACGCAGGCCGACAGCCGGGCCGACTCCTCCGAGACGCCCATCTTCTGCGTCAGGCAGCGCAGCGTCACCGGCACCGTGGCCAGGCTGCTGTTGGTCGACAGGCCCATGAGGATCGCGTCCGCGCCCCTCCCCACGTAGACCGCGGGCGGCTTGCGCCCCGCCAGCCAGGCCATGAGCGGGTAGTACACGAGCGCGTGCAGCGCCAGGCCGAGGAGGATGGCGCCCAGGAAGACGCCGAGCGCGGCGAACGCCTCCAGGCCCGCGCGGCCCACCACCTGCGCCACCACGCCGAACACGGCGAAGGGGATGGTCTGGACGATCCATCCCAGCATGACCACCAGCACGTCGTACGCGCCGGCCACGAAGCGCTCGACCGCGCCCAGCCCGGAGTCCTCGGGCCCGCCGTTCCGCCGCGCGCGTCGCAGCGCCGCGCCCACGAACAGGCTGAGCAGCACCACGCTCACCACGCTGTTCTTCGAGAACGGGTCCACCAGGCTCACCGGGACGTAACCGTCGACGTTCCTGAGCGGGTCGAGCGTGGCGCCGGGCGCGGCCGGCGCCCCTTCCGCGCTCGTGTGGCCCATGAGCTCCGTGAACTGCCCGCGCCAGGACTCGCCCGGCCGCCACAGGTTCATGATCGTGAGCCCGATCGCCATGGCCACCGTCACGTTCATGAGGCAGATCAGGACCATGCGCAGCCCGCGCCGGGCCGAGATGTGCGTGCGCACGAACGCGTCCACGATCGCGAAGAAGATGAGCGGCACCGCCAGCGCCTTGAGCAGGCGGATCACCAGCAGCCCCAGCTCGCCCAGGTGCCGGTTGGTGAGGTGGAGGACGATGGGCCGCTCGCCGAACGCGACCCCCAGCAGCGCGCCCAGCGCGACGCCGATCAGGATGCGGACGTAGAGGGGGAAGGAACGCCGCATCCCGTTCAGCGAGGGACTAGTCCCACTCGCAAAGGTATTCGCAGTGCGCGTCGCCGCGGGCGCGGCACAGGGGATCGCTGACGCGCGCGCGCAGGCCGCCACAGACCTCGATGGCGGCCTGGTGCCAGCCCATGTTGCTGAGGCACTCGGCTCGCGACGTGCTCAGGCAGCCGAAGGTACGCAGGACGGCGCTCTTGTCGCCCAGCCGCTCGTACTCGCGGTGGCCGGTGTCGTAGTACGCCTCGTGGATGGTGGCCGCGTGCTGGAGCAGTCCATGCGGGTCGTGCGCGTCCACGAAGGCGCGGTGGGTGGTGGCCAGGTTGTCGCGGGCGGACTGCTCGCCCAGCAGCCGGAAGATCTTCTCGCCGATGCCCATGTGCGCCGCGATCGCGTCGTCCAGCCGCTCCTGGATCTCGAACGGGTACCACGAGCCCGGCAGGATGCGCGAGAGCTGTCGCTGGTCCTCCGCGGGCAGACGGGCCACGACGCTCTGCGCGGCGGCTTCACCCATGTTGTCCCTGACGTACGCCATGCGGGAGCGCAGCACGACTCCCTTGATCGATCCGCGATGGCCCGCCATGCCCCTCCAGGCCGTCGGACGCGAGGGCGTCCGGCTCGCACGCCGCCCGAAGGCTAGCACGAAGCGCTTTAGTCGCCCGCCGCGGTCGCGGCCGAGAGGTACAGCGCGTTGAGCAGCGGCACGTAGGTGGCCCAGCTCTGGGCGCGGTACTGCGGGCGGAAGCCGAACAGCACCACCTTGCCCCTGCCCAGCGAGACCTCGACCAGGGCCGCCTTGCCGTGGAGCCTCTCGCCGCCCAGCAGCCAGCCCGACAGCAGCGGGTCGCCGTGGGGGTAGCGCAGCACCACGCGCCCCGACTTCACGTCGAAGGCGGGGCTCGACTCGAACCAGATGGGCGTCGTGGCCGGCAGCCCGTGACCCAGGGCGCTGCCTCCCTCCACGCGCGTCTCCAGGATGGCGCCCGGGGAATAGAACTCGCCGGCGTCCCGCTCGGCCTCGTCGTCCTCGCCGCCGCCCGGCCCCGCCTCGGCCAGCGCGTCCTTCACCAGCAGGCCCAGCTCCGAGATGACGAGCGCGGTCGCGGAGTCGAGCGCGACCAGCGTGCCGCCCTCCTGCACGAACGTCTTGAGCTGACGCATGCCCTCGACGCCGAGCCCGCCCACGAATTCGGGCGGCAGCGTGCCCTGGGCGTGGCCCTCCTTCATCGCCTGGGCACCCTGGTCGGGCAGCACGATCGCGTCGAAGCTGGTCCGCAGGTCGCCGGCGCGGATGTCCGCATCGCGCAGCGTCATGTACTCGACGTCGGCCTGCTGCTCGAACACGAAGCGCGTCCAGCCCTCGTCCATCGACGGCACCCACGACTGGTAGAGACCGACGCGCGGCCGGTGGAGCACGAACGCGGGCGGGCTGGCGTCCACCGCCTCCGCCGACACGCCCAGCTCCTGCGCGAGGCGCTCCAGCGTCGGCCGTGCCGACCCCGGCGCCAGCAGCGTGCCGGCCTCGTAGCGGCGCCCGTCGTCGGTGAACGCGTCGCGCGACCAGCGCACGGGCACGCCCGCCTTGAGCAGGCGGGCGGTCGCGCGCAGCCCGGCGGTCTGGTGGTCGAAGGCGAGCGCCCGACCGCGCCCGGCGATGCGGCCGGGCGTCACCGCGGCATCGGTCACCGGCTCGGTCGCGGCCTCGAACGGCTGCGCGATGGGGACCGCCTCGACGCCCAGCAGCAGGGGCAGCGTGTGGGCGGTCACGTCGTAGGGCCGCTGCGGCTCCGCGCCGGGCACGGGCCGGATGTCGGGGTACTCCTGCCGCTCCAGCAGGGCCTTGGCGAAGGCGCTGCAGGGCTGGGCCATCGCCACGACGTACGAGCCGGCCGGGAAGCTGCGGCCGTCGGCCGTGAAGGCCTCGGCCGCGCGGCCGATCTCGACGCCGCCGGTGAGCAGGACCCGGCGCAGCTCGGCCGCGGCCAGGGGGTCCTGATGGCCCGGCGGCAGCACGAACGCGAACGGGTCCTTGCGGGCGGAGGCGCGGCGGTTGACCTCCAGGAACGTGGACAGCCAGTACGCGCGGTTCCGCGCGGCGTGGCCCAGGAGCGCGCGCGTGGCCGCGCCCTGGTAGTCCATGATGTCCCGCAGCCGCCAGGCCCCGCCCGGCCATGGCCAGGGGAAGTTCCACGACGCCAGCTTGGGGTCGTAGCCGATGCCGCGCTGGAGCGTGTCGAAGGGCACGTCGATCGGCGTGGCCAGCTTGACGGAGGCCGTCTCCGAGAGGATGCGCACGCCGCCGTGCGTGTGCGGGTAGGCGCGCGCGGGCGACCAGGCGTCGTAGATCGCGTTCACGACCACGCCCGGCTTGCCCTGGCTGGTGAGCGCGCCCGCCACGTGGGTGCCCATCGCGGACACGGCCGCGCGCAGCGCGGGATCGACGTTGGGCTCCCAGGGGTCGACGTAGGGCGGCAGGAACATGCGCGCCGAGCGCGCCCCCATCTGGTGCACGTCGTGCACGATCTGCGGGCGCCAGCGGTCGTAGACGTGCGCGACCGTGAGCTTGCTCTCGATCTGCGTGAACATGTACCAGTCGCGGTTGTTGTCGTGCCCGGTGTACTTCTGGTACAGGAATGGCGGGTTCGCGCCCTCGAACAGCGTGCCCAGCGTCCTGCGGTACCACTCCGTCACCTTCTGCGTGCCGTCCGGGTTGTGCGACGGCAGCATCACGATCACGGCCTGGTCCAGGATCTCCCTCGTCTCCGCATCGTCCGCGGTCGCGAGCCAGTCGGCCGTCTCGATCGCCGTCAACGGCCCTGCCACCTCGGTCGAGTGGATGCCGTGGTGCAGCGCCACGATCGTCTTCCCGCGGGCCACGATCGCCCGGGCCTCGTCCTCCGAGAGCCCGCGCGGGTCGGCCAGCCGCAGGTTGTCGCGGCGGATCTCGTCGAGGCGGGCCAGGTTGGCCTCGGAGGAGATCGTCACCACCAGGAACGGCAGCCCCTCGGTGGTGGGTCCCACGTCCTCGACCGTCACGCGCGGCGAGGCGGCGTCGAGGGCCTGGAAGTACACGACCATCTGCCGCCAGTCGGCCAGCGTGCGGTCGGCGCCAGGGACGAACCCGAGGACGCTCTCGGGCGTGGGAACCGCGGCCGCGGCGGAGGTCGCCCAGAGCAGGAGCAGGCACGAGACGGCGCGCGGCATGGAGGGACCTCCGCCCATCTTTGGAGTTGGCCGCGCCAGCACATCATGAAGCCCGCGCCGGCGCAAGACCGCCGGCCGCGAAAGGGGCGACTATTGGAGCTTCTGGCAGGGCTCGCAGCGGCCGTCCTTCACGGGCGGCTCCCGGCCGTCGGCGGTCATGCACATCCGCCCGCCGGAGTCCCCGCAGAAGGCCCGCCCGCCGGTGACGCCGGGCTTGACCGGCGTCGCGGTGAAGGCGAAGGCGCGCAGGCTGCCGGGCGACGCCCTGGCCTTGGCGATGGCGGCGGCGTCGGCACCGGGGCCCGGATGGAACTTGCGGACGTACCCCAGGCGCGGCTCCAGCCACGGGTAGGTCGGGTCCAGGAAGGGCGCGCCGTCGGCCGCGAAGCCGGGGATGCAGGACGAGGGGTGGGTGAGGCAGCCGATCTCGCCGAAGAAGGAGCCGTTGGCAGAGGCGTACGTGCGCTGGCCCAGGAGCACGGTGCTCACGGTGAGGAGCACGTTGCGCTCGCGCTCCTTCATCTTCTCCGGGGTGATCGGGGTTTCGGCGGCCTCGGGCGTGACGGTCGGCGCGGCCGCCGCGGGTTGCAGCGTGGGCGGCGACTCCTGGACGGGGAAGGCCGCGAGCAGCGCGATCCCGGCCAGGGGTCCCCAGGAGATGATCGACACCGCGCCACGTCCTCCGGAGGGAGCCCCGCTCGGGACGATACCACGCGCGTGCCGTCGAGACGCTAGGGACGTGCGTGCGCGAGGTACAACGTCTGGTCCGCGCCGGTGCGATTGCCCTTCCAGTCCGTGAAGGGGTGGTCGGTGGTCAGCGTGACGGTGCGGCTCACGTCCACGTCCCGGAAGCCCGCGGCCTGCAGCATTCCGGACAGGCAGGCCCGGTTCGGGCGCCACCAGTTGAGCGTGTCCCGCTCGCTGTTGATGAGCTCCATGGTCGGCGTCTCGGACTCGTCTCCGGCCGTCACGAGCGCGTTCGTGACCAGCAGGCCGCGACACACCGAGCGCGCGGCCATGAGGGCGCCGATCGGATCCCGGACGTGCATCAGCAGCGAGCCCATGAACACGAGGTCGAACCGCTGCCCCCCGAACAGCCGCGGCGAGACGTCGTAGACGCGGGCGTTCAGGAAGCGCGCCTTGAGGCCCAGCAGGTCCTTCATGATCCAGAAGCCGGCGCTCACCGGGCTGTACCAGACGCGCTTGCCCTCCTCGTCGAATCGGTCGGCGGAATCCTCGGGCAGCTCGCCACGCTCGTAGCGACCCCGGACGTCGAAGTCGACGTAGCGCCTGGAGTCGACCGTCGTCACCTCCGCGCCCTGCTGCTCGAAGTACGTCGCGAACCACCCCGATCCGGTGCCGATGTCGAGGACCGACATGCCGGCCATCGGCTCCGGGAAGCCGTAGTCCGCCACGTCGCGGCCGACGTCGTACTCGCCGCGCCGCGCGAAGCCGTTCGTGAAGTAGAAGCTGTGGTACCAGAAGTCGTGCTCCGCGCACCGGCGCTCGAACTCCTGGGCCGAGCAGGAGCCGGTGAACCGCAGTCGATGCGTCTGGCGGCCTTCCATGGCTGGCGGATTGTAGCGGGCTCCCGCCCGGGCCGGCACCGAAGTGGCGGAGGGACGGACGCGCCGGTGCCGGAGGTCGCGATAGGCTGGAAGCATGTCGCGCCCGCCGGCCCACCGCTTCCACCCCGCCGTCGCCGAGTGGTTCGCCGAGACGTTCCCGGGCCCCACCCGCGCGCAGGAGCTGGGCTGGCCCGAGATCCAGGCCGGCCGCTCCACGCTGGTCTTCGCCCCCACCGGCTCGGGCAAGACGCTGGCCGCCTTCCTGGCCGCGATCGACCGGCTGATGTTCGCGCCCGTGCCCGCGGAGGACGCGCGGACGCGCATCGTGTACGTGTCGCCCCTGCGCGCGCTGGCAGTGGACATCGAGCGGAACCTGCAGGCGCCGCTCCGCGGGATCGCGCGCACGGCCGGTCGCCGCGGCGACGCCGTGCACCTGCCCACGGTGGCGATCCGCACCGGCGACACGCCGGCGGCCGACCGCGCGCGCATGCTGCGCCATCCGCCGGACATCCTGATCACGACGCCCGAGTCGCTGTTCCTCCTGCTCACCTCGCGCTCGCGCGCCACGCTGGCGCCGGTCGAGACCGTGATCGTGGACGAGATCCATGCGCTCGTGCCCACCAAGCGCGGCGCGCACCTGGCCCTCTCGCTCGAGCGGCTGCAGGCGATCACGGGCCGGCCCCTCCAGCGCATCGGCCTGTCGGCCACCCAGCGTCCACTGGAAACGGTCGCGCGGTTCCTGGGCGGCGGCGAGGGTCTCAAGACCTGGAAGCCGCGGCCGGTGTCGATCGTGGACGCCGGCTCGCGCAAGGCGTTCGACCTCAGGGTCGAGGTGCCGGTCGAGGACATGGCCAGGCTGGGCGACGCCGACGAGATCCCGGAGGGCGACGCCTCGCGCTCGCCCCGCCGGTCCATCTGGCCCGCCATGCACCCGCGGCTGCTGGAGCTGATCCGCGCGCACCGCTCGACGCTCGTGTTCGTCAACAGCCGCCGGCTGGCGGAGCGGCTGGCGGGCGCGCTCAACGAGCTGGCGGGGGAGGAGCTGGCTCGCGCTCACCACGGGTCGATCGCGCGCGAGCAGCGCATCCAGATCGAGGACGCGCTCAAGGCCGGCCGCCTGCCCTGCATGGTCGCGACCTCGTCGCTCGAGCTGGGCATCGACATGGGCGCGATCGACCTGGTGGTGCAGGTCGAGACGCCGCCCTCGGTCGCGAGCGGCATCCAGCGCATCGGGCGCGCGGGACACCAGGCGGGCGCCGTCTCGCGCGGGATCGTGTTCCCCAAGTACCGCGGCGACCTGCTCTCGACCGCCGCCATCACGCGCGCCATGCAGGACGGCGCGGTCGAGGCCACGCGCATCCCGCAGAACCCGCTCGACGTGCTGGCGCAGCAGCTGGTCGCGATCTCGGCCGCGGGCGAGTCGTCGGTGGACGACCTCTATCGGCTCGTCCACCGCGCCGCGTCGTTCGCGCGCCTGCCGCGCGCCCAGTTCGAGGGCGTGCTCGACATGCTCTCGGGCCGCTATCCCTCGGACGAGTTCGCGGAGCTGCGGCCGCGCCTCGTCTGGGACCGGCTGCGCGGGACCGTGCGCGGCCGCGAGGGCGCGCTGAAGCTCGCGGTCGTGAACGCGGGCACCATCCCCGACCGCGGGCTCTTCGGCGTGTTCCTGGCCGACGACGGCACGCGCGCGGCGGGCAAGCGCGAGGCCGGCCGGCGCGTGGGCGAGCTGGACGAGGAGATGGTGTTCGAGAGCCGCGAGGGCGAGGTGTTCGTGCTGGGCGCGTCCTCCTGGCGCATCGTCGAGATCACCCGCGACCGCGTGCTGGTCGAGCCGGCGCCCGGCGAGCCCGGCCGCATGCCCTTCTGGAAAGGGGACCGCGCCGCGCGTCCGGTGGAGATGGGCGCTCTGGTGGGGAAGCTGACGCGCGAGCTGCTGGCCAGCAAGCCCGATGCGGCCCAGCGGCGGCTGGTCGCGGACCACGCGCTCACGGACGTCGCGGCCGAGAACCTGGTCGCGTACCTGCACGACCAGAAGCAGGCGGGCGCCGTCCCCGACGACCGCACGCTCGTACTGGAGCGCACGCGCGACGAGATGGGGGACTGGCGGCTCTGCCTGCTCTCGCCCTGGGGCGGCCGCGTGCACGCGCCGTGGGCGCTGTCGCTGGAGGCCCGCTTGCGCAAGCGCGGCGAGGCGGAGGTGGAGACGGTCTGGACCGACGACGGCATCGTGATCCGCCTGCCCGATCGCGAGGTCCCGCCGGACGCGGCCGCGCTGCTGCCCGATCCCGACGAGATCGAGGACCTGGTGGTGGGCGAGCTGGGCGGCACCGCGCTCTTCGCGTCGCACTTCCGTGAGGCGGCGGGACGCGCACTGCTGCTGCCGCGCCGCCGTCCCGGCCTGCGCTCCCCGCTGTGGATGCAGAGGAAGCGCGCGCACGACCTGCTCGCGGTCGCGTCGCGCTACGGCTCGTTCCCCATCATCCTGGAAACGTACCGCGAGGTCCTGCAGGACGTGTTCGACCTGCCCGGCTTCGTGGACCTCGCGCGCAGGGTGCAGCGCCGCGAGCTGCGGCTGGTCACCGTGGACACCGCCGCGCCTTCGCCCTTCGCGGCGTCGCTGCTGTTCGGCTACGTCGCGAACTTCCTCTACGAAGGCGACGCGCCGCTGGCGGAGCGCCGGGCCCAGGCCCTCTCGGTCGACCAGGCGCAGCTGCGCGAGCTGCTGGGCGAGGCGGAGCTGCGCGAGCTGCTCGACCCGGAGGCGCTCGTCGAGCTGGAGGCTGCCCGCCAGGCCCTGCAGCCGGCGCAGCGGCTCAAGTCCTCCGACCGGCTGCACGACCTGCTCCTGCGCATCGGCGACCTGAGCCTGTCCGAGATCGAGCAGCGGACGGACGAGACCGCGGGCTACACGCGCGAGACCGGGGCCCGCGCCCTCGCGGACGCGCTGCTGCAGGAGCGCCGCGCCCTGCGCGTGGGCATCGCGGGCGAGCCACGCCTGATCGCGGTGGAGGACGCGGGCCGCTACCGCGACGCGCTGGGCATCGTGCCGCCCCTGGGCGTGCCCGACGCGTTCCTGCAGCGGGCACCCGACGCGCTCGCGCAGCTCGTCGCGCGCTACGCGCGCGGCCACGGTCCCTTCACCGCCGCGGACGTCGCGCGTCGGCTGGGCACCGGCGAGTCGCCGGTCGAGGACGCGCTGGGGCGCCTGGCCGAGCAGGGACGAGTGCTGGAGGGCGAGTTCCGTCCGGGCGGGCACGGGCGCGAGTGGGTCGACCCGGACGTGCTGGCGACACTGCGCCGGCGCTCGCTCGCGCGGCTGCGCAAGCAGGTGGAGCCGGCCGCGCCCGCGGCCCTCGCGCGCCTGCTGCTCGACTGGCAGGGCGTTGCGACCGGCCGCGCCCACGTCCGCCGCGGGCCCGACGCGCTGCTGGACGTGGTCGAGCAGCTGCAGGGCGCGTCGTTCCCCGCGTCCGTGCTGGAGCGCGACATCCTGCCCGCGCGCCTGCCCGAGTACCGGCCGCAGGACCTGGACCTGCTGACGAGCGCGGGCGAGGTGATCTGGGTCGGCGTCGCGCCACTGGGCGACCGCGACGGGCGCCTGAGCCTGTACCTGGCCGACAGCCTGCACCTTCTGTACACGTCGCCTTCGACCCGTCCGCGGAGCGGACCGTCGTCCATGAGCGAGGAGGGGCTGCGCCCCGACGAGCGGAAGTCGCCGCCGCGCGAGGAAGTACACCAGCGGCTGCGCGAGCACCTCGAGCGGCACGGGGCCAGCTTCTTCGCGGAGCTGCTCGAGGCCAGCGGCGGCGGGCTGGCGCAGGCCGCGCTGGAGGCGCTGTGGGACCTGGTGTGGGCGGGCGAGGTCACGAACGACGCGCCGGAGGCGCTGCGCGCGTTCCTGCGTCCCGCGTCGTCGTCGTCGCGTCGCCGGCTGGGCGCGTTCCGTTCGCGCCGCGTGGCGCCGCCCGCGGGCGCGGGGCGCTGGAGCCTGGTCGCGCGCGCGCGCACCGGCAAGGCGCCCAGCGCGACCGAGCGCGCGAAGGCCCTGAGCGAGCAGCTGCTGGCGCGGCACGGCGTCCTCACGCGCCAGGCCGCGCTGGCCGAGAACGTGCCCGGCGGGTTCGCCACGCTCTACCCGGTCCTGCGCGGCCTGGAGGAGGCCGGCCGCATCCGGCGCGGCTACTTCGTGGCCGGCCTGGGCGGCTCGCAGTTCGCGCTGCCCGGCGCGCTCGAGCGGCTGCGCACGCTGCGCGATGGCTCGCCCGACGATCCCGCCTCCGCCGTGATCGCGTCGACCGATCCCGGGAACCCCTACGGCGCCGCGCTCGCGTGGCCGAAGGAAGGCGGGGGGCGCGCCATGCGCGCGGCGGGCACGCACGTCGCGCTCGTGGACGGCGAGCTGGCCGCGTACCTGGGCAAGGGCGAGCGCGAGATCACGCCCTACCTTCCGGAGGACGAGCCGCAGCGGACCGCTCGCGCCCGCGCTCTCGCGCGCGCGCTGGCGGTCTGGTCGGCGCGCAGCGACCGGCGCGCGCTGGGGTGGAGCCTGGTGGCGGGCGAGCCCATCGCGCGCAGCGTGCTGGCGCCGTTCCTGCTCGAGGCCGGCTTCGTGCCCTCGGGACCGGGGCTGCGCCTGCCCAGCCAGCCGGAGGGCCCGCCGCCGGAGGCGGAAGGCGAGGCCATCGCCTCCCAGAGCGAGCCGATCGACTGATGCCCGAGGGCGACACCATCCTCCGCGCCGCGCGCACGCTGCACCAGGCGCTCGCGGGCCGCACCGTCACGCGCTTCACCTCGACCCTTCCGCAGGTCGCGGGCGGCGCGCGCCACCACCGCATCGAGGGGCGCCAGGTCGCGGCGGTGCAGGCGCGCGGCAAGCACCTCATCGTGCGCTTCTCGGGCGGGCCCGCGCTGCACACGCACATGCGGATGAGCGGGAGCTGGCACCTGTACCGCGTGGGGTCGCGCTGGCGACAGAGCGAATCGCTGGCCCGCGCGGTGATCGAGACGGGCGACCGCGTGGCCGTCTGCTTCGCGGCGCCGGTCGTGGAGTGGCTGACGCCGGGCCAGGAGGCGGCGCACGAGCCGCTGCGGAGCCTGGGCCCCGACGTGCTGGCGGAGTCGTTCGACGCGGCCGCCGCGCGCGCCAACCTGCGCGCGGCGCCGGACCGCGAGATCGGCGAGGCGCTGCTCGACCAGCGCTCCCTCAGCGGCATCGGGAACGTCTACAAGTCGGAGACGCTCTTCCTGTGCGGCGTGTCGCCCTTCGAGCGGGTGGGATCCCTGGACGACCACGCGCTCGACGGCATCGTCGCGACCGCGAGGCGTTTGATGCGCGCGAACGTGGCGACGCCCGAGCGGCGCACACGCGCGACACTCGGCCCGCAGCGTCGCTGGGTCTATCGCCGCGCCGGCCAGCCGTGCCTGCGCTGCGGCGCGCTCATTCGGATGAAGCGCCAGGGCGAGGCAGCGCGCTCCAGCTACTGGTGCCCGCGCTGCCAGGCCGGGTGAGTCAGCGCGCCGGCTCGGACGCGGCCACCTGCGCGACCATCCCCAGCGGCTCGCCCTTGCCGGCGGGCGGCGTGGCCACGACGTAGAGCATCTCGCCCGCGAAGGGCGCGCGGATCTCCGCCAGCGTCGCGCCGAACGGGTCGCGCAGCGTGCCGATGAGCGCGCCGGCCTGGACCATCTGCGTCTTCTCGACCGCCGGGTACCACACGCCCTCCGCGGGCGCGCGCAGGACCTCGCTCTTGTCGTACCACGTGACCTTGTCCACCCGCGCCGACGGCGCGTCCGCCTGGATGCCGAGGTGGCGCACGACGCTGAGCGCGCCCGCCTCCTGCGCCGCGACCGACGCCTCGTCGGTCAGGCTCATGCCGCCCGACTCCACCGTGATGGCCGGCTTGCCGCGGGTGAGCGCGGTGTTGGTGGTGTAGACGGACTTGGCCGCGTCCTTGGGCATGTCGCGGCCGACCACGATGTGGCCCAGCCCGAACGCGAACGACATCTCCCGGCTCTGGGCGTCGACCGACTGGTTCCCGGTCAGGTCCCAGTACGAGTACGGCCGCAGCGACTCGTTGCCGTCGCCGCAGTGCATGTCGATCACGTGCGTGGCCTGGTCGATGACCGACTTCGTGATCGCATACGCGATGCGCTCGCTCACGCTGCCGTCCGCCTTGCCCGGGTACACGCGGTTCTGGTTGAGCCCGTCGGGCCCGTAGTAGACGCGCCGCCCGTAGAAGCCGGGCGGGTTCGCCATGTGGACCAGGATCACGGATCCCGTCATGCGCGCGGGATCGAGCCGCTTCAGGACGCGCGGGAGCGCGATCACCGACGTGTACTCGACGCCGTGCGTGCCCGCGACGAGCGCCAGCACCGGGCCGGGCCTGGTTCCGTGCACCACGCTCACGGGGATGCGCACGGCGGGGTCGGCCGCGGCGGGCACGTCGAGCCAGCCCGACGCCTTCATGCCCCGCGCGGCGGCGGCGGACCCCACCGTGAGCGTGTCCTGCGCGGACGCGGGCAGGACGATCGCGAGAGTGAGGGCCCAGAGACAGAGGGAGCGCATCGTACGTCCTCCTTGTTCGTCAGGCGCGGAGAAGCGTCGCGCCCCAGTTCATGCCGGCGCCGAACGCGATCATCAGCACCAGGTCGTTCGGCTTCACGCGCCCGTCGCGCACCACCTCGTCCCACAGCAGCGGGATGGTCCCCGCGGTGGTGTTGCCGTAGCGCTCGATGTTGTGGTGCACCTTCTCGTCGGGCACGCCCAGCGCCTTCTGGCAG